>CALWRD010000140.1 GCA_944383875.1 uncultured Clostridia bacterium
AAAGGTCAAGCAACTGATATTAAAATCCATGCTGACTGGATTATAAAGACGAGGGAAAAAATGAATAAAATGCTTTCCGAAAACACCGGTAAAACTATTGAAGAGATCGCAAGGGACACGGAGAGAGATAATTTTATGTCTGCCGAGGAGGCAAAGGCTTACGGTCTTATCGATGAGGTAATTGTAAAGCCAAAATAAAGGAGAGAAATTGATGGCGGGAAAAAATGATGAGAAAAAGCTAAGGTGCTCTTTTTGTGGTAAAACGCAGGACGAAGTACGTAAGCTTATTGCAGGTCCGGGTGCATATATCTGTAATGAGTGTATTGATCTCTGCTATGAACTTGTTGAAGATGAATACGAAGACAGAGGCGATATTGATGTAACGAATGAGGTGCCTAAGCCTGCTGAGATTAAAGCTGAACTTGATGAGTATGTCATTGGTCAGGATAATGCTAAGCGTGCCCTTGCGGTTGCTGTATATAACCATTACAAGCGTATTGCAAGTATACGTAAGGGGCATACGCCGGAGGTAGAACTGCAAAAAAGCAATATACTTATGATAGGTCCTACCGGTGTAGGTAAAACTATGCTGGCACAGACTCTTGCAAAGCTTATAAATGTACCGTTTGCTATTGCAGATGCTACAAGCCTTACAGAAGCCGGATACGTAGGCGAAGACGTGGAAAATATTCTTCTAAAGCTTATACAAGCTGCTGATTTTGACATAGAAAAGGCACAAAAGGGAATTATTTATATTGATGAGATTGATAAAATTGCACGTAAGTCAGATAACCCTTCCATTACTCGTGATGTAAGTGGTGAGGGCGTACAGCAGGCATTGCTTAAGATATTAGAGGGCACGGTTGCAAATGTACCTCCTCAAGGAGGCAGAAAACATCCCCATCAGGAATTTATTCAAATTGATACTACCAATATTTTGTTTATCCTGGGAGGTGCCTTTGCCGGATTGGAAAAGGTAATTGAAAGACGTATTTCAAACAAGATAATTGGTTTTGGCGCCGAGATAGTATCGAATAAAGATATTCGTTCAGGGGAAATGCTGTCAAAAGTTGAACCTGAGGACTTGCATAAGTTTGGTTTAATTCCTGAGATTATTGGTCGTATGCCTGTTGTGGTTACACTTAATGATCTTGACGAAGATGCTTTTATTGAAATACTTACTAAGCCTAAAAACGCATTGGTTAAGCAGTACAAGTATTTGTTTGCGATGGATAATGTAGAGCTTGAGTTTGATGAAAAAGCACTTAAAGCAATTGCACATAAGGCTGTTGATCAGCATACGGGCGCAAGAGGACTCAGGTCTATTGTTGAAAGTTTTATGACAAATATTATGTATGAAATTCCTTCTGAGCCAAATGTTGAAAAATGTATAATTAATGAGGATGTTGTTTTAAATGGTGCAAAGCCGGAGTATATTTTGAGTGATAAGCCCAAGATAAACAAGAGAACAACTTCCAAGAAAAAGCTTGATGATACACCAAGTGCCGGTTAAAATAATGTGATGTTTTTGATAACTGATGTGTTTTACAGTCAGCACAGTTGTAAAGGGTATATATGAATAAGTCATATATACCCTTTTGTAATAAAAAGCCGAGATAACAACAAGTGTTTCTCGGCTTTTTCCGATTTTGAATTATGCTCCCAATACGATTTTTGCAATATCAACTGTTTCCTTAGCATCTTTAGCGTAATAATCAGCTTTTATTTTTTGAGCATATTCGGGAGTAAGTACAGCACCGCCAACTACAATTTTACAGTTTAAATTATTTTGATGAATAAGTTCAATCGTTTCTTTCATTGATACGAGAGTAGTTGTCATAAGTGCACTTAAACCCACAAGTTTTACATTATGCTTCTTAATTGCATCTACTACCACTTGGTAATCAACGTCTTTACCTAAGTCAATTACCGTATATCCGTAGTTTTCAAGCAGTACTTTAACAATATTTTTTCCTATATCATGAACGTCACCTTTAACAGTTGCAACTATTACCTTGCCTTTATTAACAGGTGCAGTATCAGCTTTAACCATATGAGCTTTAAGAACCTCAAAGGCTTCTTGTGATACGCCTGCAGATAATATCAACTGAGGCAAAAATATTTTACCGCTTTCAAATTCGGCACCTGCCTTATCAAGTGCAGGTATAATAATGTCATTAATTATTTCCATAGGTTCTTTTGTTTCAAGAAGTGAAGAAGTGATACGCTTCGCTTCTGCTTTCATCCCATGTTCAATGGCATAATCCAATGTAATATTACTTAATTCTTGCTTTTGTGTATCATTTTTAGTATCGTTATAAGCTGCAATATATTCCATTGAGTTTTTATCTATGTTTGTAAGCAGTCTAAATGCTCTCACAGCACCGGTCATAGCGCTGACATTTGGATTAATAATAGGTAGATCCAGCCCGTTTTGCAATGTCATAGTTAAAAATGTGGAGTTAATAAGCCCTCTGTTTGGAAGCCCGAATGAAATATTAGATACACCAAGTACAGTTTTAAGTCCTAATTCATCTTTGACACGTTTTAGAGCATACAAAGTTTGCATTACATTTTCCTGCTCAGCGGAAGCTGTAAGTGTAAGGCAGTCTATATATATATCTTCCTTTGGTATACCAATTTCCAAAGCTCTGTCAAGTATTTTCTTTGCAATTGAAAAGCGCTTTTCAGCTGTTTTGGGTATACCGTCTTCATCCAGTGTCAGACCAACTACAGCTGCGCCGTATTTTTTAACAAGGGGTAGTACAGTGTTTAATGATCCCTCTTCTCCATTAACCGAGTTTAAAATAGGTTTACCGTTATAAATCCTGAGTGCAGCTTCTATAACCTCCGGTACGGTTGAATCTATTTGCAGCGGTACATCCACTACTCCCTGTAAAGCCTTAACGGTTCGTATCATCATATCTTTTTCGTCAATATCAGGTAAACCAACATTGACATCAAGTATGTCGGCACCTGCTTCGGTCTGTTCAATGGCTTGTCCTAAAATATAGTCAATATCATTATTGATAAGCGCCTGTTTAAAGAGTTTTTTGCCTGTAGGATTGATACGCTCGCCTATTATTTTAGGTGAATCTATTTCTACTGTACAGCTTGGTGAACAAACTGCAGCAGGGATGATCTTATGCTCGCTGATGCATGAAATATTATCAAGTTGATTGTGAAGTGCTCTTATAAATTCGGGGGTTGTTCCGCAGCATCCGCCTACAACTTTTATTCCATATGGAACAAGTTCTTTAAAAAGTTTTGCAAATTCATTGGCAGTGACATTATAAGTTCCCGTTGCCGGATCCGGTAAGCCTGCATTTGGTTTAATTACAATAGGAAGATTAGTCCATTTTGTCAGTTCTTCGATTACCGGTTTAAGTTCTTTTGGTCCAAGTGAGCAGTTTACACCTATGGCTTTAACACCCAGTCCGTTAAGTGTAAGTGCCATAGCAGACACACTGCATCCGGTAAAGGTGCGTATATTTTGCTCAAAGGTCATGGTACATATAATAGGAAGGTTGGAGTTTTCCCTTGCTGCAAGTACGGCTGCTTTTATTTCATACAGATCTGTCATGGTTTCAAATACAATTAAATCAGCACCTGCCTTACTTCCGGCAATGATTTGTTCCTTGAATATTTCATAGGCTTCTTCAAAGGTAAGTGAACCGGTAGGCTCAAGCAATTTACCTATAGGACCTATATCAAGAGCAACCAGAACAGAGCTGTCTTTTGCCGCAAGCTTAGCATTTTTAATTCCGGCAGATATTATTTCTTCTACACTGTAAGGACATTCATCCAGTTTGTAACTGTTTGCACCAAAAGTATTGGCGTATATTATATCAGCACCGGCTTCAATGTATTCTTTATGAATTTCAATAAGTGTTTCTGCAGAAGTAATGTTAAGTACTTCAGGGATTTCTCCTGTTTTTAGTCCCCTTGCCTGAAGCATGGTTCCCATGGCTCCGTCAAGATAAACAAAGCCTTTTCTGTTAAATAATGTATCAATAGCCGACACAGCGTTCACCTCTTTTTCTGAATTGACATGAGTTTTTTAAATTGCAAATTGCACAGCCTTGTCTGCGCTTTTCAATAGGCTTTTCGGAAAGTCCTATCAAAGCTGTAACCGATTTCGATGGCAGCATAATAAGGCTGTCCGTCACAGTTAAACCTATGCGCTTTTGAGCATTTAGCACCGTTAAAAATGTTCTTTGCAGTTCAAGGGGTAAGTCACCGTACCCCGGAGAAAATCGCCATGTCATATTTAATGGTGAGACCTTCTCTCTTATTTCTTCTTCAGCAAGGTTGCACACCTGTTCAATAGCGGCTGATGCAAGACTATCGGTGGCAAGGGCACTTGTTAAATCGGAAACTTGAAATCTTTTTATCAATTTATCTGCTTCTATGCCCAGTGTTGCAGCAAGCAGTACTACTTTTATACATCCATCTAAATGCTGTTTAACGGAATTTCCCGTGAGCACAAGAGGAGTTCCTTTTACTTCTATATTATTGTCAAGATGTTTAATATCAAATATGGCATAAGTATATGCGGGACGTATTATTTTAATAAGCTGTTTTTCGCATTTATCTATTATTTCCGAAATCTGTTTATCGGGTTCAGATGTGCCAAGACCCATATATCGCATTGCTTCGGTTTTGTTTATAGTATCAAGGTTTATCATTTTTACACCTCGGTGTTTTATAGCTTTGACTGTTAGTATAACACAAATAAATGTCTATTGGAAGTGTATTTTATTTTTTGTATAGCAATTTTGTCATTATTGTGCTATAATAAGCTTCACTAAACTATACCATGAGGAGAAGTATTATGAACGTAGGTTATTTGGGACCAAGAGGCACATTTACCGAACAGGCAGCCAAAATAATGGCGGAAAACGATAATATTATACCATATCACAGCTTTTGGGAGGCTCTGGAGGCAGTTGAAGAAGATAAGCTTGATGAGGCAATAGTACCGATAGAAAATTCCATTGAGGGAACGGTAAACGCTACAATAGATACGCTTATTTTTGATGTTAATCTTTATATTCAGGAACTGCTTATTATGCCTATAGAACAATGACTTTAAAAAAAAAAAGGTATGAGCATAGATAAAATAAAGACCGTTTTAAGTCATCCACACGCTTTGCCACAATGCAAAAATTTTTTTAGAGAAAAGCTTGCCAATGCTGAAGGCGTACCAACCTCATCTACCGCAGAGGGAATAGCTACCGTTGCAAAGTCAGGTGACGGTGAACCTATTGCGGCTATAGGAGCAAAGACAGCGGCACAGCTTTATGGGCTTGAAATACTTGCCGAAGGCATACAGGACAATAAAAGCAATTTTACACAATTTATAAGGGTTTCAAAAAACTGCACCGAAACACCATATAACAATAAAAAGACAACAATTTGTTTTTCTACTGTGGATGAACCCGGCTCACTTTACAAGTTACTTGATATTTTTTCAATTTTTGATGTAAATATGTCTAAGATTGTGTCAAGACCGATGAAAAACAAGCCTATGGAATATGTATTTATTATTGATTTGCAAACTAAAGACAACGAAAAGGATGTAAGGGACGCACTTACTATGATAAAGCGGAAAACATCATTTTTCAAGAATTTGGGCTCGTATAATGTTGTTGACATTAGATAATTGCAAATTTTGCAGATTGATGCTATAATATGACCTATGTATAGCAGGATAAATAGACAAAAGTCAATTCAGACACAGGCGGAACGTAAGTTCCGTTAATAAAAAGTTTTATGTCTTATATTTAAGGAGTAAGGAAAAGATGGGTTTTGACGAAATTATTTACTATCCTTTTGCTTGTGCCGTTGTTGATGATGATGGTGCAATAATGCGTACAAATACAGCTTTTGAGGAAAATATTATGCCTAAAAGCGGTAAAAAGTCAAATCTTAATATTACGGATATAGTTGAAGGTTATAAGTCTGAACCCGGACGTATTGATGCGGAAATTAACGGTGACGATTACCTTGTATACGTTTGTCCTTCGGATGATGGTGATAAAAAGGTAATGTTTATCCGTGATGAATCCAAAGGTGACGGGGTTTTGCTTGGCATTGCACTTGTTGATAATTATTCCGAGGTTCAGGAAAGTATTGAGGAAAGCAGATACCCTCATCTTGTTGCCGTCATTGATCGAAAAATAAACGATTATTTCAATGGCTTTGGCGGTGTGGTCAGAAAGTATGAAAATGATAAATATCTTTTTATATTGCCAAAAGCAAAGCTGGAAACGCTCAAGGAAACAAAGTTTGAAATTATGGATATATTGGGTAAGATTGATATGGGCAATATACCTGTTACTCTTAGCATAGGCATAGGCATAAACGGTTCCGTACTCAGCCAATCCATGGAATTTGCAAGAGGTGCTCTTGACCTTGCTCTTGGCAGAGGCGGTAATCAAGTTGTTATTAAAGAAAGTGAGGAGCAGTACACTTTCATAGGCGGTGACGGCAAGGAAGTTGCTCAAAATTCCAGAGTAAAAGCAAGGGTTAAGGCATACGGATTGGTTGAGCTTATTCTATCTGCTCCGGATGTTATGATAATGGGACATAGAAATCCGGATCTGGATGCACTTGGTTCAGCTGCCGGCGTATATGCTATAGTAAGTTTTTTTGGGAAACCGTGTCATATTGTTTTAAACAGAGTTACTACAAGCATAAGCCCATTATATAACAGGCTTATAGAAGACACCAAATATAAAGATGCGTTTATAGACGGAGATACTGCACTTAAAAGCATTAAGAAAAAAACTTTATTAATTGTGCTTGATACCAGCAGGAAAAGCTTGTGTGAGTGCAGTGAATTGGTTGATAAAGCGAAAAAATTAGTCGTATTTGATCATCACAGAAAAAGCAAGGACTATATTGAGGGTTATGCACTCACTTATCATGATCCCGGCGCATCTTCCACCGCAGAGCTTGTTACCGAAATGCTTATGTATATGAATAAGGGTATTAAGCTTACAAAGACAGAGGCGGAAGGTTTACTGGCAGGTATAACGGTAGATACCAAAAATTACGCCTTTAAAACCGGTGTAAAAACTTTTGAGGCTGCGGCTTTCCTAAAACGCAACGGTGCCGATACAATAGCGGTGAGACGACTGTTTCAAAGCAGTTTCGAGGATTACACGGCAAAGGCGGAGGTTGTCAAAAATGCCAAGGTGTTTAATGGCAATATGGCAATATCCATACTTAAAAAGAAAGTTGAAAATCCTGTGGTGCTTATTGCGCAAGCTGCTGACGAAATGCTTAGTATCGAAGGAATTGAGGTCAGTTACGTTCTGTGTGAATTTGAGGGTAAGGTTCTGATAAGTGCAAGAAGCTTAGGCGGAGTAAATGTACAAAAACTAATGGAAAAACTTGGGGGCGGTGGACATCAAACTGGTGCGGCAGCCCAGCTTAATGATATGGATATTAAATCGGCAGTTAAACTGCTTAAAGAAAAAATTACTGAATATTTAAATGAAAACTAAGGAGGATTATTATAATGAAAGTTATTTTACTTCAAGATGTTAAGGGAGTAGGAAAAAAGGATCAGATTGTAAATGCGAGTGAAGGATATGCAAAAAATTTCCTTTTTCCGAAAAACTTGGCTATGGAAGCCAATGCAGGTAATATGAAGCAGCTTGACAATAAGAAAAAAGCTGAAGCTGCAAAAGCTCAGGAAGAGTTGGAAAAGGCTCAGAAACTTGCAGAAGAAATTGAAAAGATGGATGTTAAGGTTGAGGTAAAAATAGGAGAAAACGGTAAGCTTTTTGGTGCAGTTACAAACAAAGAAATAAGCGCTGCCGTTAAAGACCAATATAATATGGATATTGATAAGAAAAAAATAGTTTTGAATGATGCTATAAAAACCACCGGTGAAAAGGAAGCTGTTGTAAAACTTCATCCAAAGGTCAGTGCAAAGCTGAAAGTTACCGTCAGCGGTATATAATACAAGTGAGAGGGGATTACCGTGGCGGAAAATACCACTGAAAATGCTTATTTAAGCAGGATACCACCGCATGATGATGATGCGGAGCAGGCTGTTTTAAGCTGTATGCTTTTTGATATTGACGGTGTAAGAGCAGCTATTGAAGTTCTGCATTCGGATGACTTTTACTCACCGGCAAATGCTGAGATATTTGAGGCTATGTATGACCTGTATAATACCGGAAAACCGATTGACATGGTCACGCTTAAAGGCAGGCTTGATGAAAAGGGCTTAACTGATAAGGTAGGAGGCATTGACTATCTCGTACGTTTGGCAGGTTTGGCATCTACCAGCGCAAATACAGGATATTATACCGATATAGTTGCAAATAAAGCTACCTTAAGACGCCTTATAAAAGCTGCACGAAGTATTGAGGAGCAAAGTTACGGTTCTGTCGAAAGTGTAGATCTTGTTATTGCCGAAGCAGAAAATGATATAAGAAAGATTGCCGAAAAACGAAAGACCGAAGATTTTGAGCCTATTGTAGATGTTCTTGTGGGAACGCTTGATAAAATCGAAGCAGCAAGCCGAAATAACAGCAATATAACAGGTATCAAGACAGGCTTTGCGGAGTTTGACAAAAAAACCGCCGGTTTGCAAAATACGGATCTTATATTGATAGCGGCTCGTCCATCTATGGGTAAAACTGCTTTTGCTCTCAATATAGCGGAGTATGCCGCTACAAGAGGTAATGTACCAACAGCCATTTTTAGCTTGGAAATGTCTGCTGAACAGCTTGTAAGCCGTATGCTTTGCGCCGAGGCTTTAGTCGACTCTCAAAAGCTAAGGCTTGGCAATCTTGATGATGAAGAATGGAATAAGCTGGCAAGAGCTGCCGGAGTTTTATCCGAAGCTCCAATATTTATTGACGATACTCCGGCCATAACACCTACAGCTTTAAGGGCAAAGTGCAGGAAACTTAAGCTTAAGCATGGACTGGGTCTGATTGTTATAGACTATTTACAGCTTATGGACGGCAGCAATAACCGCAGAGGTGATTCTCAGCAAAATGAGGTCGCCTATGTATCAAAATCATTAAAGGCCATAGCAAAAGAGCTTGATGTGCCTGTAATCGCTTTGTCGCAGCTTAGCCGTGCTTGTGAAAGCAGACAGGATAAACGCCCTATGATGTCTGATTTGAGAGATTCCGGAGCTATTGAGCAGGATGCGGATATGGTGTGTTTCCTTTATAGAGATGAATACTATAATCCGGATACGGATAAAAAAAATCAGGCAGAACTGTTGTTGTCAAAACATAGAAACGGATCAACCGGTACCATAGAGCTTGCATGGCTTGGTATGTACACAAAGTTTGCAGATCTGGAGAAGGGAGAATTTGATATTCCTGACGATATGCCTCCGTTTGAAGAATAAAATTATTTCATTATAGCTTTATAGTAAAATGGCTGTCAGATTTAATCTATGAGACGATCTTAAAATCTTTACTGAAGTTTTATATTTTTAATATTTAAAGGCTCTTCATTGTTTTTTCGATGAAGAGCCTTTAGTTTAATTATCTTTTATCTTTTTTAATTATTTTTTCTCAAAA
This sequence comes from uncultured Clostridia bacterium, assembly GCA_944383875.1. Lineage (GTDB taxonomy): Bacteria > Bacillota > Clostridia > Lachnospirales > CAG-274 > CALWRD01. The sequence continues at coordinate 9,564 of CALWRD010000140.1, forward strand.
GTACGCTGTATGAATTTGACAACTTCCATAATAGGTATAATCAGTATAGCAAGTGCTATAGCAATGCCATATTCCTTTAGTGAAATATGCTCAAATCCAAATGCATCCGACAAGAATGGTACATATATAACTGCCGTAGTCAATACGAATGAAACAATAGTTGCAAGCCAAATGTATTTATTATGATTGTGAAGGGTAAATACTGAACCACGGCGTGAACGCATATTAAATGAATGGAAGATTTCAACCATTGAGAGTGTTAAAAATGCCATTGTCATACCGTCTTCGCTGTTAGTGATTTCCCAAACACCGGCTTCAACATAATGACCTATGAAATATGCTGCCATTGTCAGCAGTGTTATAATAAATCCCTGGAAAAAGATGTCAAAGCCCATACCGCCTGCAAAAATGCCTTCCTTAGGATTACGGGGTTTCCTCTTCATTATATTTTCCTCGCCTTTTTCAACGCCAAGGGCAAGTGCGGGGAAGCAGTCGGTAATCAGGTTAATCCAAAGCAAATGAACCGGCTTTAAAATTACAAATCCAAGCAGGGTTGAGAAAAATATAGAAAGTACCTCTGCAAGATTTGATGACAGGAGGAACTGTATAGATTTACGCATATTGTCATAAATGCGTCTGCCCTCTTTTACTGCTGCCACTATGGTGGCGAAGTTATCATCCGCAAGCACCATATCC
>CALWRD010000141.1 GCA_944383875.1 uncultured Clostridia bacterium
TTCTGCCGGAAGGGAAGGTGCGGCTCTTCAGATAGGCGGGAGTCTGGGCAGTTTTCTGGGCGGAGTTTTAAAGCTTGACGACGGCGACAGAAAGGTCTTTATAATGTGCGGTATGGCTGCGGCATTCTCTGCTTTGTTCGGCACTCCGGTGGCTGCCGCAATATTTTCAATAGAGGTTATCAGCATAGGTGTTATGAACTATGCTGCTCTCGTTCCTTGTGCAATAGCATCCCTTACCAGCAATTACATAGCGGGAAAGTTTGAAGTTGCCGGTGAAAGTTTCCATATATTCAGCGTTTCATCCTTTGATGTGGTAGGTGCGGGTAATGCGCTTTTGCTTGCGTGCCTGTGTGCCGGCGTCAGTGTTATCTTTTGTATTATGCTGCATAAAACCGAAGACCTTTTCAGGCTGATAAAAAATCCCTATATCAGGATTTTTACAGGCGGATGTATTATAGTTGCACTTACATATCTGCTTGATACAAGGGACTACAACGGTACCAATATGAATGTTATCTGGAAAGCGGTAAGAGGTGAAGTCAATTACGAGGCGTTTGCCCTTAAGATGGTCTTTACGTCAATAACCCTTGCCTGTGGCTACAAGGGCGGAGAAATACTTCCATCTCTTTTTGTTGGAGCAACCTTCGGCAGTTTTGCGGGATATATATTAGGTCTGTCCCCAAGTCTTTGCTCGGCAATAGGTATGGTTTCGGTTTTCTGCGGTGTTACCAACTGTCCCATTACCTCTATACTGCTGAGTATTGAAATGTTTGGTACGGAGGGTTTGCCTTATTACTTTATTTCCATAGCAGTAAGCTATATGCTCTCAGGCTATTACGGACTTTACAAAACACAAAAGATAATGTATTCAAAATACAGCAATGAGATTGTAGACAGAAAAACCCACGATTAAATCGGATTTGTCTTTAATGTTATACCGGGACTGTACAAATGAATATATAGATGGTATAATGACTAAATAAGATTATGTATTAAGATGCACTCTTGCCTATGAGGTTAACGTTGGTTAGGAGATGAGGCAAATGGAGTATTACAGAGCTCTCGTAGCGGAAAGTGAAAATTCCGCTGCGCAGAATATTATATCACGTCTGAATGCATATGATGATATGCTGTTTATTACAGGCGAGTTAGGTGGATTTTCAAATCCGCAAATAAGCTGTCTGTGCCCAAACGGTGAGACTGAGGTGTTGGGCAGCCTGTCGGATGATGATGTAAGCGAAATCCAAAGACGGTTTGGAGAAAATGTTTCCATGTATATAGAGGATTTTGGTACTTATAAAAGACCCGATGGCAGCTGCAAGCTGTGGGTTGAGCTGGATATAAAGTCAAATTCCGATAAGGGGAGAAATTCCCTGCCGCTGCTTATCGGCGTCAGTGCTTTTACCGGAGTACTTACCGTGGCAGTAATTGTTATAAGGCTTATTATAAAATTAAGAAAGAAAAATCTGTAATTGTGAGTGGGAATGAATATGGAAAATGTCAGTGTAACAGAGAATATAACCAATAAAAAAACATATACGCTTGAATGCACCGATTTAAGGAAAAAATACGGCAGGAGAGAGGCTCTAAAAGGAGTAAGCCTTACTGTAAAAAAGGGGCATATAGCTGCTGTGCTGGGACCTGATGGTTCCGGCAAGACGACACTTGCAAAGCTGATATGCTCCCTTTCCCATAAAACCGGCGGCAATGTTTTGATAGACGGAAAGCCCCTTGATCTGAAGGACATAAGTTATCTGCCGGAGTATCCTTTTGTAAATCCAAGACAAAGAGTGGGCGATATAGTTGAAATGTATCGCTGCTTTTATGATGATTTTAATGTTAAACGTGCGGTTTCTTCTTTTAAAAGGATTGAAATAAGCCTTAATGACAAGTTTTGCTATCTTTCACGCAGCAGTATACAAAAGGTTGAAACGGTGCTTGTCATGAGCAGAAAGGCAAAACTTTATTTGCTTGATGACCCCATTGTGTCTGTGGAGCCAAAGAGCAGGGACTTTATTATTAAGACTATTATATCCAACTGCGATGAAAACAGCGGTGTGCTTATTACTTCGGCGATAACATCGCAGATTGAAAAAATCCTTGATGAGGTATATATTTTGCACAAGGGAGAAATTAAACTTGCCTCAACAGCCGAAGACATAATGAACGACTACGGAAAGACCGTAAGCGGATTTTACAGGGAGGCATTCGGATGTTGACATTAATTAAGTTTGATTTAAAAAATACATGGTTTAAGATTGCACTTTATTGTGGGGTTATAGCTGTGTTTACCTTACTCAGCACTTATTTTTGGAGCGCTTCTTTTGAGGGCTTTTTTGATGATACAAATTTTTATTGGGTAACCATATTTAAGCTGGGTTCTCTGGGAGTAACAGGGGCGGTTTGCTTTATTTGCCTTATTATGACGTTTATTGCCCTTGCACAGTGGTTTGCGCAAAATTTGTTTGCCGAAGAAGGGCACTTTATGAATATGCTTCCAATAAGTAAAATTAAGCTGTTTTTGTCAAAGGTGATAACAGCTTTAATTTGGAACGCAGCTATTATTATATTTATAATTTTGTGCATATGCTTCTTTTTGCTTTTCGGCGACAGATTTGCACAGATAAATGATGTAGCCTCTGACTTAATGGGGGGCAGTGCCGATAGTTTTCACATAGGTTATGCGTTTGTACAGATTTCGGCTTTGTTTATCTGTCATTGCACCGCTGTTACGGTGCTTGCATATACCTCTGTTTGTCTGGGACAGCTTGTTGATATAGGTAAGAATCTGCTTGTGCTTGTAGGTTTTTTGGGTGTGGGACTAGCGGAATTAATTATTTCCGTTATGTTGGCTTATGTTTTGGGTGTATTTAATATGGAGGGTATGGATACCGTATCCGGCATATTGTCCTATTTCGGTTCAACTTGCATTAAGATGTCGGCTGTATCTGTTCTAAACTGTGCCTTGACCTTTGCTTTGGGCAGTTACCTTATCAGTACGGGACTTAACGTAGATTGAGAGAGATACAGTGAGAAAAAACAAGATTTGATTAGATTTTGCAGGGAAATTAACTTCCTGTGGACAAAGGGAGACAGAATGAACTTTTGCCCCGATTTCGCTGTCATTGACAAGCTTTTGCTTTTGTGATATACTTCAAGCAGTTAATTTTATTAACGATATTACATTTTACATTTATTTGAAAGTTGGTGATTTTTTTAATGGACGGTAACCCGTATGGCAGTTGCAGGTATTATTTAATAGAGATCGACGTGGAGTAAGAGGTATAGCCTACTTTTGATGCAGTAAAGTTAGGGTTGTGCCTTTTTTGAGTACAAATAAGAGCGACACCTTATTTTGATTATTTTTATTTTTGCTTTTATTTAGGAGGTTTTTATTTTGGAAATTAACACGTTGATTTGGCAGATTTTTATGCAGATTGTGCTTATAGCGGCAAATGCTGTATTTGCCTGTGCTGAAATTGCAGTAGTATCTATGAATGATACCAAGATTGAAAAGATGGCTGCGGAAAAGAATAAGAAGGCTATGAAGCTTCAGTGGCTTACAAGTCAGCCATCAAGATTTTTATCTACTATACAGATTGCCATTACACTTTCCGGTTTCCTTGGAAGTGCCTTTGCAGCAGATAACTTTGCGGATTACTTTATAGCTCTTGCTCAGAATATAGGTCTTGATGCCTATGTTTCGGTAGCGGTTATCAGAAAGGTATCGGTAGTTATAATTACGCTTATCCTTTCTTATGTTACCCTTATCTTTGGTGAACTTGTACCTAAGCGTGTGGCTATGAATAAGACTGAAACCATAGCTCTCGGACTTGCCGGTTTACTTACCTTTGTGGCAAAGCTTTTTGCACCTATAGTATGGCTTCTTTCCGTTTCAACAAGCGGTGTGTTAAGGCTCATTGGTATTGACCCTAATGAGGAAGATGATGAGGTAACTGAAGAAGAAATCCGTATGATGGTCGATGCCGGCAGTGAAAAAGGTACGATTGACTATGATGAAAAGGAATTTATCCAAAACGTATTTGAGTTTGATGATACCGATGTAGGGGAAATTTGTACTCACCGCAAGGAGGTTGAAATCCTTTGGGATGAGGACGATATGACCGAATGGGAAAATACCATCAACAATTCAAGACATTCCAAGTACCCTATATGTAAGGACAATGCTGATGATGTTATTGGTATACTTGATGTAAAGGATTATTTCAGGACTAAGGATAAGAGCAGAGAAAACGTTATGAAGACCTGCGTGGAAGAGCCTCAGTTTGTGCTTGAAACCACTAAAGCTGACGTTATGTTTGAAAAAATGAAAAAGTCCAGAAATTACTTTGCTGTTGTGCTTGATGAATATGGTGGTATGTGTGGTATAGTTACGCTTAACGACCTTGTTCAGCAGATAATGGGTGAGCTTGTTGATGAAGACGAGGAAAACCACTATGAGGACATCGAAAGAATGGATGACCTCACATGGAGAATTCTCGGTGAGGCATCAATTAAGGATGTATGTGAGGAATTGGGCGTTTCGATTTCCGATGACGAGTATGATACCTTCGGCGGATTTATCTTTGGCTGTCTCGGTTCCATTCCTGATGACGGAAGTAAGTTTGAGATTGAAGCAAACGGTATGCGTATAAGCGTAACAGACGTTCAGGATCATTGCGTTGTGGCTGCATTTGTAACACTTTTGCCTAATGAAGAGGCTGCAGCTTCGGAAGAGGAGTAAAAATCACTTTTTATAAATATTATTAAACAATAAAGAAGCTTGCCTCAGATAAATTAAGTTTTATTTGCGGCAAGCTTTTTTGTGTTTCAAAAGGTTATTTAAGCGGATTGCAGCAAAAGATAAATTTCCTCTTTATTTATACAAAAGCTATACGTATAAGCTGAAGGAAAAATTTGAAAAGGCTGTAGCAGAGATGAGGTATAAAATCTTGCGGTATGCCGTTATGTTTGCAAACGGAAATTTGGCGGAAGTCAAAGCCGATAAGAAAAAGCACCCTAAGGCGAAAAGGGTGCTTTTGGTAAAGGGTTTATAAAAATTTTAGGATTGCTTTACAAGTTGCTTTGATCCCCTCAACTTGTAAGTATATATTAATATATTTTTGAAAATTTGTCAATACAAATTTGCGGTTTGCGGACAATTTTATTTATTCTGTTGGTACAAATTAATGCAGTGTATTTTAAATATTTAGTTTTTTTCAGCCTTTCCTTTGCCTTAATAAGTCGACAAGCTGGGTTATTATGCTTATTTCATCTTCATTAAGCCCTGAAACATTTATACTTTTGCATTTATCCAGTCCCAAAAGGTAATCGGTGGATACGTGGAAGATGTGGGCAAAATGAATTAATACATCATAGGAAGGGTAACGACTTCCGGATTCGTAAGCGGAAATTGCGCTTACAGCAACGCCTACCTGCTCTGCGAGCTGTTTTTGGGTAAGGTGTTTTTCATATCTTAAGGCTCTGATTTTGGTACCGAAGTTCACCATTAGTATCACCTGCTTTCACAAGTAGTGTACTAAAATTAGTTTCTGTTTTGGTGAAAAAATATACACTAAAACGAAAAAATACCCTTGCATATTTAGTCGTTATATAGTAAAATATCATTGTAGGTTAGCATTTTGCCGTTTTGGAGAGTTGTATGTTAATCTATATGGCTATACCGTTGTCTTTACGACATAAGGTATAGCTTTTTACACTTTGGAGAGATGAGTTTAAATACTTGACATATTATGCCTTTTGTGGTAACATACTCAATATGCGTAAGGGAGTAGTCGGCACTAGGTGTGACCGGTCGACATATCGGAAATCTTGTTTCCCGGCTTGGTATTAAATGGCGAGACTTACCTGTTTTTTACAGGTGAAGTTCGTCTTTTTTTATGCATAAATACTTTTAGGAGGAAATTTTATTATGAATACAATAGACCTGCTGGCTATTGCTGTTGCTTTGTCGATGGATGCATTTGCAGTTTCAATGTGTAAGGGCTTGTCGGTAAAGGAGCTTAAGCTTAAGCATATGGCTGTTACCGGACTTTATTTCGGAGGCTTTCAGGCGCTTATGCCGGCTATAGGCTATGTGTTGGGCGTACAGTTCAGTTCGCTGATTACCAACTTTGATCATTGGATTGCTTTTGTGCTGTTGGTACTTATCGGAGGCAGTATGATTAAGGAGGCTCTCGGCGAAGCTGAGGAGCTTAATGATTCTTTTGCGTTTAAAGTTATGCTTCCCCTTGCTGTTGCAACCAGTATTGATGCCCTTGCGATAGGCGTCAACTTTGCTTTCCTTAATTTGGGAATTAGCGGGATAGTGGTTTCAGTTATATCCATAGGCATTATTACCTTTGTTCTTTCAGCGATAGGCGTTAAGATAGGTAATATATTTGGACTTAAGTATAAGTCTAAGGCTGAAATATTCGGCGGTGTAGTGCTGATTTTTCTTGGATTTAAGATACTTTTAGAACATCTTGGTTATTTATAATACATATAGGGGGCTGTCGCCCTTAAAAGAAAAGCACTTTTGCCGTGCAAAAGCCAGCCTTTGGCTGTCCGCATTACTTTTTTGCGGTGCAGAAAATGCAAGCATTTCTTTCAGTAGGGGTACTGACGTACCCACCAATGAAAGTAGCGACCCGTGCCTCAAGGGGCTTTGCCCCTTTCGACACTCTCGCTATACCCTCGAACGGGCAAAGCCCGTTCTGCGGATTAAAGTCTGCGACGCTTTTATATGCCTGTAATTTCAATATTTCACGAAAGTAGTAAAATTTATTTAAAATTTTACAGCAAATTAGGAGGTGTTAATGCGACACCCCCTTTTTTATTTGCTTAAATTCCAACAGAATATAACCTGTATAGCTGTATAATTATCGACATTAAAATAACTAAATAAATCAAATTTCGACAATATTCTGTTTAGTATTGCATTAATCTTAAAAATGTGATATTATTCTTTTGAAGCTACATATAGCTTTTGGTAACTACTTTATATATCAATCTATAATCATTATTTGATTTATTAAGGAGGAATTATCAATGAAAAGAAAAAGTCTTAAGAAAACAGGTTTTGCGGTTGTTTTAACTCTTGCTGCACTTTCAGCTATGCCTGTAGTTTCATTTGCGGCTGAAGCTCCTGCACCTGCAAGCGCAACCATTGAGCCTCGTGCTGACGAGATTGGCTACAAGTATCGTCTTCTTGACGGAAAACTTCAGAGGAGACTCTGGAATTATACTACCGGTCAATGGATCGGCGATTGGGAATATTGCTGATAACGAAGCGATTTTATCTGTGTGAAATAATTTGATTATAGGCGGAGCTATTGATTTTTTGGAAGAAAATGTTATACAGCCAAATGCGGGTGATAAGTTTTCTTTCATAAATATGATTTAGCTCTGCCTTTTTGTTTGATAACACGTATTTATAAATATTTTATATGTTTAAGTGATTGGTGAGCCTTGTAAAGTCTTTCTTTACCGTGTTATAATAGATTATCGGATGAATTTATGATAAAATTTGCCTCGTGTTTTTAATTTTTATTGTGGCAAAATAACTTTGCCGAATAAAAGCAACAGGAGGGATAATTTTGGGCATAAAAGCACTGGATATTACTGCGCTTACCATAGTTATTATAGGCGCAATCAACTGGGGGCTTGTAGGCTTTTTTAATTTTAACCTTGTAGGTATGCTTACAGGCGGCGGTACTTCATTTATAGCAAGGATAATATATGCTTTGGTGGGTATTGCCGGTATTTATATGCTTACCCTGTATTCAAGGCTTAATGAGGATACTATGACGGTAAGCACAAGGTAATAAATTATGCACATATGGCTTTTTGCGTATGTGCATAGTACATATAAATCTGTTGTACAACCGGAGAGAAAGAAATGAAAGATATTTCACTTTATATACATATACCTTTTTGCAAAAGCAAATGCCTTTACTGCGATTTTTTAAGCTATTCGGGCAAGGAGGTTTACATAGATGATTATATTAAGGCTTTGATAAATGAAATTGTCGCTTTTAAGACGGATAAACAGGTAAAGTCTGTTTTTATAGGTGGAGGCACCCCTTCGGTTATTGACAGCAGATATATAGAAGTTATTATGAATACGGTGTTTAAAAATTATTCGATTGCCGATGATGCGGAAATTACAATAGAGGCAAATCCCGGTACGGTAGATTACAATAGTCTTAAAACCTACCGCTTATGCGGGATTAACCGAATAAGCTTTGGCTTGCAGGCATGGCAGGACAGGCTTTTAAATGTAATCGGAAGAATACATTCTTCGGCGGATTTTGTGGCAGGGTTTGAAGTGGCAAGACGTGCGGGCTTTGATAATATTAATTGTGACCTGATGTTTTCTCTGCCATATCAGTCTGCGGAGGATTTTTTTGAAACGGTGCGCAATGTTACCGATATGCAGCCGGAGCATATTTCAGCTTACAGTCTTATTGTTGAAGAAGGCACGCCGCTGTGCAATATGTATGAAAAGGGTGCTTTGCCGGAAATTGACGAGGATGAAGACAGAAGAATGTACTGGGGTGCTGTGGAGATGCTTGCAGAGCGTGGTTATGAACAGTATGAAATATCTAACTTTGCCAAGGACGGAAGGCAATGCAGGCACAACCTTGTATACTGGCGAAGGGGTGATTACAAGGGCTTCGGACTTGGTGCGGCAAGCCTTATAGATGAGGTAAGGCTGAAAAATACGGAAAACCTTTCGGAATATATAGGCGGCAAGTGTGTGACCGAACGGGAGGCTTTAACTGTTGCCGACAGGCAGGAGGAATTTATGTTTCTTGGACTAAGATGCAACAGCGGCATATCGGAAGAAGATTTTTACAGGAAGTTTAATGCTGCTGTGGATGATGTCTATGCGGAAGAAATCAAAAAACTTGTTTCCGATGGGCTTATTTCAAGAAAGAATGGCAGAATATGCCTTACAAAACGTGGTTTTGACCTTGCAAATATGGTATTTGTGGAGTTTATTCAGCAGTAAAAATTTACTTGTTTTAACAATTTTATTATGTTAAAATAATAGTGACGGTTGAACCGTAAATGTTTTTTAATAAAAGGAGGTATTTTGATATGAAAAAGTTTAAATGTAAGGTATGCGGATACATTTATGAAGGTGAATCTTTGCCTGCTGATTTTATTTGTCCCGTTTGCAAGAAGGATGCTTCTTTCTTTGAAGAAATAGCTGAACCACAGCTTAAGGGATCCAAAACTGAGGCTAACCTTAAGACTGCGTTTGCAGGGGAGTCAGAGGCTACAAATAAATATACATACTATGCTTCCAAGGCTAAAAAGGATGGTTATGTTCAGATTTCGCAAATTTTTGAGGAAACTGCTGCCAATGAGCGTGAGCATGCTAAGATCTGGTTTAAGCTCCTGCATGATGGTATAGGCTCTACCATGGATAACCTTGCGGATGCTGCTGCCGGTGAAAACTATGAATGGACCGATATGTATGCAACCTTTGCCAAGGAGGCACGGGAAGAAGGTTTTGACGATATTGCTGCTTTGTTTGAAGGCGTAGCGGCTATTGAAAAGACCCATGAGGAAAGATACAGAAAACTGCTTGCAAATATTGAGGGCGGGCTGGTATTCTCCCGTGACGGTGATATGATTTGGGAATGCTCCAACTGCGGACATATCCATATCGGTAAGCAGGCTCCGGAGGTATGCCCTGTTTGTGACCATCCAAAGGCTTATTTTAAGCTCAGGGCTGAAAATTATTAATTAAAAATAAATTTGGCGGTGCATTTTGCACCGCCTTTTGTATTTACTTGCTTATGCCGTGGAAAAAGTTATATACCGACTCGGCGGAGCGGCTGTCCATTCCTTCAGCCTGTTTAAGCTCATCAATGCTCGCCTTGCGTATGGCATCGATATCTCCGAAATGGCGCATTAATGCTTTTCGCCTTACCTCGCCTATACCCTTTATGTCATCAAGAATACTTTTAACTTGGTTTTGCTCCCTTAACTTTCTGTGGTACTCTATAGCAAAGCGGTGAACCTCATCCTGTATTCGGGTAATGAGCTTAAAGCTCTCCGAATTGTATGGAAGTGAAACTTCTCTGCCATTGTATAACAATCCTCTTGTCCTGTGCCTGTCATCCTTAACCATACCACATACTGGTACATTTATGTTAAGCCTTGCAAGGGCATCTGTAACAACGCTTATTTGACCCTTTCCACCATCAAGGAATATCATATCCGGCAGTTTGTCAAAGCCTGCACTGCGCACATCCGCTCCGGAGGTTTCGCTGATGTATCTGGTGAAACGTCTTGTAATTACCTCGTCCATACTCGCATAGTCGTTTGCGCCTATTACGGATTTGATTTTAAACTTTCTGTAGTCGCTTCGCTTTGGCCTTCCTTCTTCAAATACGACCATGGAGGCAACGGACTGGAATCCCTGGGTGTTGGATATATCATAGCTTTCTATTCTGTTTAATTTAAAATTAAGTCCCATAGCCTGTTCGATTTCTTCCAAGGCTCCTGTTGTACGGGCTTTTTCACGCAGCATAAACTCGCCGAATTTTTCAAGGGTAATTTCCGCATTGTTTACAGCCATCTCTACCAGTTTATGCTTTTCGCCCTTTTGAGGTATAAGAAGATTGACCCGCTGACCTTTTTCACCGGACAGCCATTCGCTTATCAGGTCAAATTCGGGTATATCACAGGGCAGTAATATTTCCTTTGGAATAAAGGGAGTACCGCTGTAAAACTGCTTAAGGAAATCGTTTATTATTTCGTTATCCTCAGTGTTTTCGGTGTGTTCCGGCATAAAGTGTTCTCTTCCGACTATTTTTCCTCCCCTTATAAAAAATACCTGTACAACGCAGCCGTTTTCGCCTCTTGCCAAACCTAAAACATCTCTGTCTTCGCTGCCTGACATATTTTCTATAATCTGCTTCTCGTTCAGCTTTTTAACCGCTTCTATAGTGTCTCTGATTTCGGCAGCCTTTTCGTATTCCATTGCCTCCGATGCCTTTGCCATTTTTTGATTCAGGTTTTTCAATATCTTATCTGTTTTACCGTTTAAAAAGTCCAGAACCTCGGAAATCATAGCGTTGTATTCAATTTCGTTTACTTTGCCCGTACAGGGGGCAAGGCATTGCCCTATGTGGTAATTGAGACAGGGACGTTCTTTGTTGAAATCTCTGGGAAATTTTTTCAGACACCGTCTTATAGGCCATATTTTATTGATAAGCTCTATATTTTCCTTAACATTGAGCGAGCTTGAAAAAGGACCGAAGTATCGTGCTTTATCCTTTAAATGACGCCTTGTCATAAAAACCCTTGGGTAAGGCTCGTTTACGGACACTTTGATATACGGATAGGTCTTGTCATCCTTAAGCATAATATTGTATTTGGGAGAGTAGCGCTTGATAAGGTTGTTTTCAAGTATAAGTGCCTCAACCTCGCTGCCCGTTACTATATATTCAAAGCTGTCGATATGACTTACCATGCTCTTTACCTTAACCGAGTGGTTGGAGGAGTTTTGAAAGTACTGCCTTACACGATTTTTGAGTATTTTAGCCTTGCCTACGTATATTATCTGTTCATCGGCATCCTTCATTATATATACTCCCGGACTTTCGGGGAGTTTTTTTAGTTCAGCCTGTATATCAAACATTGTTTTGCTCCTTTTTATGGCATAATTCTTTTCGGTAAAATATATACTTAATTGAAAAGTTCAAAAATAAATTTATCTGCGTTAAGAAGTTTTTAGCGTGCCTGTCGAATTTCAAAGAAATTCGATACAGCATTAAGAAAACTTTAGCAGATACAAAATTTATTTCTCTTTGTATCAATTTAGTATACTTAATTAATAAAGCTGTGAGGTATCGGATATGTTTAGGCATACTGTTGTTCGCTCTGCCCTAATACTTACTCTTGCTAATATTATAACAAGACTTTTAGGTTTTTTCTACCGTATTTTTATGTCCAATGCAATAGGTGCGGAGGGTATGGGCTTATATCAGCTTATTTCACCTATATATATGCTTGTATGGGCTTTTTCATCTGCAGGGCTGTCCACTTCTATTTCAAAACTTACAGCTGAGCAAAAGGCTAAGGGCAATTACGGAAATATGCACCGTATTGTATTTGCTGCAGGAGGTATATCCGTAGCCCTTGCCTTTGCAGCTTCGGTTATGGTATATTTTGGAGCACCTTTTATATGCCGTTATCTTTTAAAGGATGACAGGACTTTGCTTTCAATGCGCATATTGTCCCTATGCTTTCCATTTATGGCGGCAGGATCCTGTATAAGGGGTTGGTTTTTTGGTATGCAGGAGGCAAAGGTTCCGGCACAGTGTCAGGTTTTGGAGCAATGCACCCGTATGCTTGTTGTATACATATTATCCTTTTCTATGCTTGACAAAGGACTTGAGGCAGCCTGTGCCATGGCGGTCATAGGTATGGCTGTGGGAGAAGTTGTTTCATGTGTATATGTGCTTTTGCATGCCGCCGTCAGAAAGCATCATACAAACAGCAGGGCAAGCCTTTCTTATGGAAGGACGGTGACTATGATAGCTGCCCTTGCAATCCCCCTTACCCTTAATCGAGTTACGGGTTCTCTCCTTTCAAGCACGGAAAATTTTCTCATCCCATCTAAGCTTGAGCTTTCGGGACTTACACGGAGTGACGCAGTTTCCGCTTACGGACAGCTTTGTGGTATGGCTATGCCCCTTGTTATGTTCCCATCGTCCCTGCTTACGGCTTTGGCTACCGCTCTTATGCCCGCCGTATCGGAAGCTAACGCAAGCGGAAATGCAAGAGCAATGCGCTCTGCCATAGAAAAATCTCTTACCTTTACTGCCGTGATAGGTATAGGTACGGCAGGACTTTTTATGACCCTTCCGAATGAGTTGGGTATGGTTATATACAGTCAAAATGAAATAGGCGGTATGCTCAGACTTTTGGGTATTATCTGTCCATTTATTTATTTTCAGGTTACCCTTTCAGGCATACTTAACGGGCTTGGCAAGCAGGTGTTTATTTTTGCCGCAAACCTTGCATCCTCCTTGTTTAATATACTTTTTATATGCATATTTGTCCCGGTTTATGGTATTCAGGCGTACATATTCGGTTGGTTTGTGTGTACTGTGGCAACAGCCTGCTTAAGCTGTTTTGTGGTATCGTCAAGTGTTAATATAAGCTTGTATTTTAATAATATACTGCTTAAGCCCTTGGCGGCAATTTCTCTGTCCTGTATTACTCTCAGGCTTTTTGCACAAAAAACGGGAATATCTTTCTTTGACGTGCCGGCTTTGGTATCGGCGGCTGCTTTTATGGGCAGTATGTATATTATGCTTGTTTTGCTGCTTGGAGTGTTTCCTCGTGAGGCACGAAAATAATTCCTTGAAATTAATGAAATATACAGAAAAAATGCTTGACTTGGGATATTGCCTTGTGTATAATATAACTGTTGTCGGTTTATAGGTATGTTCGTTACATATCCCCAAAACCCCTCTAAAATAAGCCGACAGGTTACTTAGTATATTTGATGATTTTATTGGGAGGACAAAAAATTGGCTAATATTAAGTCTGCTAAGAAGAGAATTTTGGTTATTAACAAGAAGACTATGAGAAATAAGATGATCAGGTCTTCCGTAAAGACTGCAATGAAGAAGGTTGTTTTGGCTTGTCAGGCAGGTGACAAGGCACAGGCTCAGGCTGCTCTTGTTGCTGCCACAAAGGCTATTGATATGGCTTGTTCCAAGGGAGTATATCACAAGAACAATGCTTCTCGCAAGAAGTCAAGGCTTGCTAAGCTTGTTAATAAGGTAGCTTAAGTTAAAAATAATTATAACAGGCGTCGGGTTTTGCATTTGTTTCGAATGCAAGGCTCGGCGCTTTTTGTATATAATGTCTAAAGAAAAATTTAATTAGCTTTTTATATTAATGTGTGTTATAATTTTAGAAAACAGCAATATGGCTGTCAAGCCGTTTAATTTGATTAAATGGGCTTTTGTTAATGTTTTGATTAAAGGAGATTGTTATGGGTATAAAGATTTGCTTTGTTTCGCTCGGTTGTGACAAAAACCTTATTGACAGCGAAATTATGCTGGGTCTTATAGACAAAGAAGGCTATGTCATTACCGATGATTGTAATGAGGCCGATATTATTATAATTAACAGCTGCGGTTTTATTATGGAAGCCAATCAGGAGGCTATTGACAGGGTGCTTGAGGCTGCGGACTGCAAGACAAACGGTCGCTGTCGTGGCATTATAGTAACAGGCTGTATGGCGCAGCGCTATAAAGATGAGATATTTGAGTCACTGCCGGAGGTTGATGCGGTGGTGGGTACTACCGAATTTGCCAATATAGGCTCGGTTATTAAAAGGCTTACCGAAGGTGAAAAGCATTTCGGCTTGATAGGCGACAGGGATAAGCCTCTTGATGAGAATATAAGTTATGACCGTATCATTACCACTATGGGCGGTTTCGGCTATTTGAAGATAGCGGAGGGTTGTGACAGCAAGTGTACATATTGTACAATACCAAGCTTAAGGGGAAGGTATCGTTCCAGAAGATTGGAAAGTCTTGTGAAAGAGGCTGAAATAATGGCGCAGAAAGGCGTCAGTGAGCTTATTTTAATAGCCCAGGATACCTCCCTCTACGGTAAGGATTTATACGGTGAGCAAAGGCTGCATATTCTGCTTAGGGAACTCAGCAAGATAGAGGGGATTAAGTGGATACGTATCCTTTACTGCTATCCGGAGCATATTTATCCCGAGCTTGTAAATGAAATGGCGACAAATCCAAAGGTTTTGCACTATGTGGATATGCCTATACAGCATTCTGAGGACAGAATACTCAAGATGATGGGCAGAAAAAGTACACGCAGTGAGCTTAAGGAAGTTATTGCAGGGCTGAGGAAGGCTATGCCTGATATTTGTATAAGGACAACCCTTATAGTAGGTTTTCCGGGTGAAACTCAGGAGGACTTTGAGGGGCTGTGTTCCTTTATACAGGAGATAGGGTTTGACAGACTTGGTGTTTTTACCTATTCAAGAGAAGAGGGAACCCCTGCTTACAGACTTCCGAATCAGATAGATGAAGAGGTTAAACAGGAACGTAAGGACATTATTATGCAGCTGCAAAGGGATGTTTCCGCTAAAATCTGTGAAGGCTTTGTGGGCAAAACCTTAGAGGTTATTGTGGAAGGTAAGCTGGACGGAGAGGAAAATGTATATTGCGGCAGAAGCTATAGGGACTGTTATGAAATAGACGGCTTTGTTTTCTTTGAAAGTGAAGATGAGCTTATTGCGGGCGATTATTATAATATAGAGATCACTGCGGCAAGTGATTATGACCTTGTCGGGAAAATAGCGGATTAAGGAGATGTTGATATGAATTTACCTAACAAGCTTACTCTTTTAAGGGTAATTATGATACCGATTTTTTTGGTAGTATTTCTTTGTCCACTGGGGATTGACAGGCAGGTGGCACGCTATATAGCGGCGGCTATCTTCTGTATAGCTTCAGCTACGGATGCCCTTGACGGACATATAGCACGTAAGTATAATCTTGTAACCAATTTTGGCAAGTTTATGGATCCGCTTGCGGACAAGCTTCTTGTATGTTCGGCTATGATTGCGCTTATAGGCGTGAGTGATGCTCATGTGGCTTTGCCAAGCTGGGTGGTTATCATTATCATTGCAAGGGAATTTATTATTACAGGATTCAGGACTATTGCGGTTGAACAAAATGTGGTTATTGCTGCCAGCAAATGGGGTAAGCTTAAGACGATAAGCCAGATGCTGATGCTTATACTTTTGCTCCTTAATATTAATAATACAATACTTATATATGCATCTATAGTGCTGATTGTGCTTTCCGTTGTACTGACTGTTATTTCCGCTGTTGATTATATAGTGAAAAACAGAGCGGTGCTTAAGGAATAAGCCTGTTTTGAAAGGTGTGTTGTTTTATGGGATTGAAAAAATTTGTCTGTGCCGTGCTGCTTATTGCAATTTCGGTTTCTTCATCCGTCGGTGTATATGCCGATGATCTTTTTGACGGAGTCAATGATGAAGAGCGCTCCGAGGTCGCAAAGGAATACCTTTCTGAAATAATTGAATACATTGAGGATAATTATATCGGCGGTGAGGTTTCCACGACAGATTTGGTAGAGGCAGCAATAGAGGGTATGGCACATTCCCTTGATGATTACAGCGAATACTATACCGTTGAGGAATTTGATAATATTATGAAAAGTATATCCGGCACGATATATGAGGTGGGTATAGACTTTGAGATAGATAATGAAGGTTACCCCGAAATAACCGGACTGCACGAAGGTTCCGCAGCAAGTGAAAGCGGACTCAGGACAGGGGATACTATTCTTGAGGTGAACGGTGTCAACACACAGGGCAAGGGCGTTACCGAAATAGAAAATATGATTACAAGAAGCAGCCTTGAAGTACTTAATATTAAAATTTTGCACCGCGGAGAGGAACGTGATGTAAGTGTTACCTTGAAACCTGTAAACATTGATACGGTTATCGTGGAAGATATAGGTAAATATATTGAGCTTAATGAGGATTATGAAAATTCTAAAGTTGGCTATGTCAAGATTAAACAAATAGCAGACAATACCGATGAGGAACTTCGTCAGGCAATAACAAACCTTAAAAGAGCGGGAAAGACAAAGCTCATTTTGGATCTTAGGGGTAATACAGGAGGTTATGTGGATCAGGCTATTGAAATATGCAGGCAGCTTGTGCCCGCCGGAAGAATTATATATACCCGTGACAAGTCCGGAAATATCACTGAATATACCTCATACTTGTCACAGAAGCCTTTTATGGAAATTGCAGTGCTGGTTGACAATATGACGGCGTCGGCATCGGAGATAATTGCCTCTGCCATTCAGGACAGCGGAGCGGGAATAGTTGTGGGCAAAACCACATATGGAAAGGGAGTTATGCAGTCGGTTATTGAATTGTCCGGCTATGGCTATCTTAAGCTTACCGATTCCGAGTATTTTTCACGTACAGGCAAACAAATTAACGGTGTGGGTGTAATACCTGATATTGAAATAGGAGATGTTCTCTTTGTTTCCGAAGGGGACGGATATGACAGCTCAAGGCTCAGGACTGCTCTGGAGCTGCTTGGATATAATACCATCAATGATAATAAGGTTAAGAGAAGCATCGGTTCATTCCAGCGCAAGTCGGGATTACCTGTTACATATAAAGTAGATAAGGCTACAGCGGATGCGCTGAATTTAAAGATATATTCAGCCGTTAATGATACTGACAGGACTTTGCTTGAGGCATATGTAAATATAATGAGTGAGGAAAATTAGCATTTGGTAATCGCTGTTTTAATTAATTGCGCATCATAGTGGAATTTGGAAATGAACATATACATTGGTTCCCAAAAAAAGTCTTGTCTTATATTGACAATGCAGCGGGGAAAGTTATATAATATGTAAGTTATGATTTGTACGAATATTAGGTTTGAGAGGTGTAAAAATGCAGACTAAATATGTGTTTGTAACAGGCGGTGTTGTTTCGGGTCTCGGCAAGGGTATTACGGCGGCATCCCTCGGACGACTGCTTAAGGCAAGAGGTTATAAAGTAACTATACAAAAATTTGACCCTTATCTTAATGTTGATCCGGGTACAATGAGCCCTTATCAGCATGGTGAGGTGTTTGTAACGGATGACGGTACGGAAACTGACCTTGACCTTGGTCATTATGAAAGATTTATTGATGAGAGTCTTACTGTAAACAGTAATATTACCACCGGAAAGATATATTGGTCTGTCCTGAATAAGGAGCGTAAGGGTGAGTATCTGGGTGCAACCGTTCAGGTTATTCCTCATATTACAAATGCCATCAAAGAAAAGGTTTATCGTGCAGGTGAGGAAACAGGTGCGGACTTTGTCATCACCGAAATAGGCGGAACCGTAGGTGATATTGAAAGTGAGCCTTTTATTGAAGCAATCAGACAGGTTTCGGTTGAAATGGGCAGGGAAAATGTGGTATATATTCATGTTACCCTTGTGCCTTATCTTAAAATGTCCGGTGAAATGAAGACCAAGCCTACACAGCATTCGGTTAAGCAGCTGCTTTCCGTAGGTATTCAGCCTGATATTGTGGTATGTCGTACCGAATATGAGCTCAGCAAAGAGGCCGTTGAAAAGCTTGCACTTTTCTGTAATGTTGAAAAGGACTGTGTTATTCAGAACCTTGACTGCAGTTCCCTCTATGAGGTGCCTTTGATGATGGAAAAGGAGCACCTTGCTCAGATAGTATGCCGCAAGCTCGGCAAGGAGTGCGGTGAGCCTGACCTTGCAGATTGGCTTGATGTTGTGGACAAGGAAAAAAATATTAAAGAAAGTGTTGAAATTGCACTTGTAGGTAAGTATGTTGAGCTGCATGATGCCTATCTTTCCATTGTTGAAAGCCTTAACCATGCAGGTATTCACGACGGTGCAAAAGTTAAGATACGCTGGGTGGATGCGGAAGAAATGGAAACAAAGGGTGCTGATGCGCTGCTTAAGGGCGTTTCAGGTATACTTGTTCCCGGCGGTTTCGGTTCAAGAGGTGTAGAGGGTAAGATACTTGCTGTTGAATATGCAAGGGTAAATAAAATACCTTTCCTTGGTATTTGTCTTGGTATGCAGTGTACGGTAATAGAGTTTGCACGTAATGTGCTTGGGCTTAAGGATGCTCATACCTCAGAAATTGAGCCTAATACCACAAACCCTGTAATTGACCTTATGCCCGATCAGAAAAATATTGCAAATCTTGGCGGTACGATGCGTCTTGGTGCCTACCCCTGCAACCTTTCGGAAAACACCCTTTCAAAGGCGGCTTACGGTGCTAACAGCATAAGCGAAAGACACAGACACCGCTATGAGTTTAATAACGACTACAGGGTAAGGATGCAGGAGGCAGGGCTTGTAATAGCAGGTACCTCACCTGACAGCAGGCTGGTGGAGATAGTAGAGC
>CALWRD010000142.1 GCA_944383875.1 uncultured Clostridia bacterium
AGAAGATTGAAAACGGCTATCAGGTTGAAAAACCTGACAATTGGCTTGAAAACGGTGATATGTGGGGAGTTAAGAGACCGGAATATTCCGTTGAAGTCAAGTTTGGAGGAAATGTAAGAGCTGTCAGGCAGCCGGATGGTCAATATACCTTTATGCAGGAAAACTATCAGTCAGTCATTGCTGTGCCATATGATTATCCCGTAGTCGGATATAACAACAATACTGTCAATACCCTTAGGCTTTGGGATGCGGAGGCTAAGAATAAATTTGATTTAAAGAGTTTTAATGAAGGTAATTACTCAAAGGCCGTTGAGGAGCAGAATCTGGCAAAGACCCTTACTGAGGTGCTTTATCCTGCCGATGAGCACTATGCGGGCAAGGAGCTCAGGCTTCGTCAGCAGTACTTCTTTGTATCGGCTACCCTCCAGAGGGTCATCCTGAAGTTTAAGGATATGTATGGCGACAATTTTGACTTGCTGCCCGAAAAGTATGCCTTCCAGCTTAACGACACCCATCCAAGCATAGCTGTTGCGGAGCTTATGAGGATACTTGTGGATGAAAATTCCCTGCCATGGGATAAGGCGTGGGAAATTACCAAAAAGTGCTGTGCTTACACCAACCATACAATTATGAGCGAGGCTCTTGAAAAGTGGCCTATCGAGCTTTTCTCAAGACTGCTGCCACGTATCTATATGATAGTTGAGGAAATCAACAAGCGCTTTTGTGAGCTGCTTATCAATAAATACAACGCCGGTCCCGATAAAATCAGGAAGATGGCAATCATTGCCGACGGTCAGATAAGGATGGCATTCCTTGCCATTGTGGGCAGCCATTCCGTAAACGGTGTTGCGGCTCTGCATACGGAAATACTTAAAAATCAGGAGCTTAAGGATTTCTATGAGATTTATCCCGAAAGGTTTAACAATAAGACAAACGGCATTACTCAAAGAAGATGGCTGGGTCATGCAAATCCACGCCTTGCAAAGCTTATTACGGATACGATAGGCGACAAGTGGTATACCGACCTTAATGAGCTTAAAAAGCTTGTGCCTTATGCCAAGGATAAGGACTTTGTAAGGAAATTTATGGATATTAAACAGAAAAACAAGGAAGACCTTTCCGATTACTTCAAGGCAAATATGGGTATTGAGATAGATCCTAATTCAATATATGATATTCAGGTTAAGAGACTTCACGAATATAAGAGGCAGCTGCTTAATATTCTGCACGTTTTAAGCCTTTACAATAAGCTTAAGGTAAATCCGGGGCTTGATATGACCCCAAGGACTTTCATTTTCGGTGCAAAGTCTGCGGCGGGCTACAGGAGAGCAAAACTTATTATTAAGCTTATCAATTCCGTTGCTGATTTGGTAAACAACGATGAGAGCATTGATGGCAAAATTAAGGTTGTCTTTGCGGAAAACTACAGGGTAAGCCTTGCGGAAAAACTTATTCCCGCAGCCGACATAAGCGAGCAGATTTCCACTGCCAGCAAGGAGGCGTCCGGTACTGGCAATATGAAGTTTATGTTAAATGGTGCCCTGACTATGGGTACTCTTGACGGAGCAAATGTGGAGATACTTGAGGAAGTGGGCAAGGATAATATCTTTATCTTTGGTATGACTGCCAATGAGGTTATCTCAGAGTATGCGGCAAACACCTATAATCCTTGGGATATTTATAATATGAATCCGGATGTCAGAGGAGTGCTTAATATGCTCATCAACGGTTCTCTTGATGAAAACACCGAGCTTTTCAGAGAAATTTATGATTCTCTGCTTAACGGTTACAACGGTTCCCGTCCCGACGAATACTTTGTACTTAAGGACTTTGCCGCCTATGCACAGGCACAGGAAAAAGCGGATAAACTTTATAAGGACAAAGAAAAATGGGCTGAGTGTGCTATACTTAACACTGCCCACAGCGGCAAGTTCTCAAGCGACAGAACCATTAAGGAGTACGCCGAGGATATTTGGGATCTTAAGCCGGTTCATATCGAAATGTAATTTTTCAAAGGACTGTCGCCCTTGCAAGAAATGCTTGCATTTCTTGCAGTAGGGGTACTTACGTACCCACCAGGGTGGTAACAATTCGTGCCTCAAAGATAGCTTTGCTCTCTTTTCGACACTCTTGTCATACCTTCGGACGGGCAAAGTTCGTCCTGCGGATTAAATTAAGAAAACCAAGGTTTTCTTAACAACTTTCCTTTGGTGAACCGTTAGTTTTTTGTATTTTGATAAAACGAGTACATTTTGCAAAGTTATTTGGCAATTAATTAAGTATGAGCTGTCATTTTTGTTGACAGCTCTTTTGTAATGTAATAAAATTTTAATAAAAACAGTTTCTTTTTGTTAAAGGGCTTATGTTAAAATAATTTTACGAGGTGATATTATGGAATATAAAATTTTGGTAGCAGATGATGATAAGGAAATTTTAAATGCTATTGATATATATCTTACAAATGAACAGATGAAGGTCTATAAGGCACATGACGGGCTGGAAGCCCTTAAGGTGCTTGAAGAAGTTCCCGACATTCATCTTATTATTATGGATCTTATGATGCCCAATATGGATGGTATACAGGCTATCCTTAAGATAAGGCAGGAAAAAGATATTCCTATTATTGTCCTTTCTGCAAAAAGTGAGGACAGCGATGTTATCCTTGGGCTTAATCTGGGTGCGGATGATTATATTACAAAGCCCTTCAATTTCCTTGAGCTTATTGCAAGGGTTAAGTCTAATCTCAGGCGTTACACCAAGTTTACCAGTTTCCAGAAGAATAACGATGAGCTTCAGATAAGGGGGCTTTATCTTAATAAAAAGACTAAAGAGGTTAAGGTAAACGACAAGAGCATCAAGCTTACTCCCATTGAGTTTAAAATTTTGCAGCTCCTTATGGAAAACCCCGATGTTATTTTTTCCATCGAAGAGATATACGAAAAGGTATGGAACGAGCCCTTTATTAACAGCGAGAATACCGTTGCCGTACATATCAGGCGCATAAGAGAAAAAATTGAGGTAAATCCTAAAGAACCTATGTATTTAAAGGTGGTGTGGGGTATTGGATACAAAATTTCCAAGTAGAAAAAATACGGGAAAAGGTTTTGCACAGTATATCTGCAAACTGCTTATTTTTGCCCTTTCCTTTGTACTTATTGCCTGCGCAGCCATGCTTACCTGTGAAAAGACTATCCATTTCAGGTCTTACTTTTATGACAGTGAAAACATATGCACCGAGGCTATCAGGTATGCAAAGAATTTGCAGAGATATTATATATATTTTCAGGACTTTGACCCCACTGTGGCAGAACGGAAACTGAATGAGATAGATGAATATCTCAGCAGCAAAAGAAATATTGTGTCGGATACCGATTCAAAGCCCAATTACTACAGTATCGAAAGCTTTGAAACCGGCGAAGCGGAGGAAAACAATCAGAGTGAGAGAGAACTTTACAGTGATATAGATCCGGAGAAACTTTATGATATAGACATTTCGGAGCTTGACGATATGACGGCGGACGAAATACTTAACCTGGAAAGTGATCTTTCTGAAACCCTGCAAAATTATTACAGCGTCAGGAACTACCTTGATACTACCGAGCATTTTCATTTTTACCTGTATAATACACGATTGGGCAGACTGGTTGCCACAAATGCGGACAATTTTAATCAGGAGACCGTTTATGACAGTATTTCTGTAACCTCTTCAGATTTGTTTGCGGATGTTAAGTTTAACAATATTTATCTTGCCGACTCATTTATACAAAACGGTCTGGAGTGTACTCTTTCGATACCTGTGGATTCAAGCAGTTATTTTATTAAGACAGAAGTGGAAAATGTCAAGCAGCTTGTTAATGTAAACAGGGTGCTTTCAAGTCCTGTTGCACCGATATTAATGATAGTGGCAGGTATGTTTTTGTTTGGGTATATTATGTACTCCGATAAGCAAATGGTACGAAATGTAAATACTGCGATTTATTCCAGATACAGAAGAATTCCACTTTTGCTTAAGCTTGCTGTCGCAGCAAGTTTTGTGTATCTGTATGTCAATCTGTACGGAAAATATTATTATTTATCTCAGATGATTGCCTACGGTAAATGGGACAGCGTCTTTTTGATTGCCATAGCGGCGTTTTTAATATTGGTATTTATGGTTATGACAGTTGAAAATATTTATATTCTTGTGCGCTATCCCCATCTTATTCGGCAGGAAACGGATGTCAATTTTGCCTTTGTAAGTTTTAAAAACTTTATGTTTGCCATGCGCACGCATAATTATCTGCTTATTTTCATCTATGTTACTGTATCTTTGCTCTTTGTTGTGGAATGTTTGGTAACTTTATTTAGGCTGCCGGAAGCCTTTACCGGCTATCAGGCTTTGCTTATGTATCTTTTCAGATGTTTTGTGCTGTTTATAGGAGCTATGGTTATTAAGCTTATTAATGCACATATCAAACTGTGTTGGTATATTAAAGAAATGGCGCTCGGAAATATTGAGGTTATACCCCAGCAAAACGGTTTGTTTGTTGAACCACTTAATAATCTTAACAATATCAATGACGGCGTCAAGCATAATATGGAGGAAGCGATTAAAAACGAAAGGCTTAAGTCGGAGCTTATTACAAATGTATCCCACGATTTAAAGACCCCGCTTACTTCCATCATCAGTTATGTAAATCTGCTTAAGGAGCTTGATATTAAGGACAAATCCGCAAGTGAATATATAGATGTTATTGAAAACAAGGCTATGAGGCTTAAGGTGCTTATTGATGACCTCTTTGAAGCTTCCAAGCTGTCAAGCGGACAAATGAAGCTTGAAAAAAATCCCTCCGATGTGGTTTCTTTGCTTAAGCAAACTTTGGGTGAGCTGAGCTATAAGATAGAGGAAAGCGGCATTGAGTTTAAGACGGACTTTCCGGACACACCTGTTATACTTAATATTGACGGACAAAAAATGTGGCGTGTGTTTGATAATATGCTTAATAACATTCTTAAATATTCCCCTTCCGGCTCAAGGGCTTATATAGATGTGGCGGATAAGGAGGACAGGACCGTTATTACATTTAAAAATGTATCAAGCTATCCCCTTGATTTTGACACGGGAGAACTTTTTGAGAGGTTTAAGCGAGGGGACGCAGCAAGAGCAACAGAGGGTTCCGGTCT
>CALWRD010000143.1 GCA_944383875.1 uncultured Clostridia bacterium
CAAGTTTGAATTTATGAAATAAATTCAAATCCCGTAGGGATGCGATCTTTTTCTTTCAGAAAAAATCGCACGCCGCCTCGGAAAAGCGGCGCTTTTGCCTACTTTTCTCGTAGAAAAGTAGGAATCCTATTGTGGGATTAAGGGAAAAAGAAAAATCGTAAATTTTTGTTGCGATAAACAACAGAAAAATTTTTACCATAGGTTTTACCAAAACCTATATATTTATTACCACTACGCTTCCAAATAAGATTGATGTATGTCTTAACATAATTCTGCTTGTTAGCAAGGTGCTTATGTGCTATAATTAATTCAATAATACGATGTACAGGTTTGGAGGTATAATATGGCTACATTACATCCATTTAAGGGTTACAGACCACGTAAAGATCTTTGCAGTCAGGTGGCGGCGCTGCCATATGACGTTATGAGCTCGGCAGAGGCAAGGGAAATGGTAAAGGACAAGCCCCTTTCCTTTCTCCATGTGGACAGGGCGGAGGTGGATCTGCCACAGGGCACGGACATTTACTCCGAGGCGGTATATAAAAGAGCAGCAAAAAATCTCAATACCCTGCTCAGCAACGGTATCTATGTACACGACACCGTGCCTATGCTCTATATTTACAGGCTGACTATGGATGGCAGAAGTCAGACGGGCATAGTGGGATGCTGTGCCGTGGATGAGTACCTTGACAACACCATTAAAAAGCATGAGCTGACCCGTGCCGACAAGGAGCAGGACAGGATAAACCATGTGGACTACTGCAATGCCAATACGGGTCCTATTTTCCTTACATACAGACATCGTGATGATATAGACAGGGTGGTGGCTGATATAACCGCAAATCCCCCTGAGTATGATTTTGTCAGTGATGACGGAGTAAGGCACGAAGTATGGCTTTCCGATGAAGTCTCCGTCCGTGAGCTGATGGCATTATTTAAGGCAGTGGACAGCCTGTACATAGCCGACGGACACCATAGGAGCGCCTCCGCCGTTAAGGTGGGTCTTAAAAGGCGTGATGAAAAGCCCAATTATAACGGTGAGGAGGAGTTTAACTTTTTCCTTTCCGTGCTTTTCCCCGACAATCAGCTCCATATAATGGATTATAACCGTGTCCTTAAGGATTTGAACGGCATGGACAAGGAGGAGTTTTTAAGCAAGCTTTCCGAAAAGTTTGAGGTTGAAGAAGTAAATGCCGCCTTTCATCCCACCGAAACCCATACCTTCGGTATGTATCTTGAGGGCAGGTGGTACAGACTCAGGGCTAAGGCTGAGCTTATCCACGGTGACGAGGTGGAAAGGCTGGATGTTTCCATACTCCAGAATGAGGTCTTTGCCCCTATGCTGGGCATAGGCGACCCACGTACCGACAAGCGTATTGACTTTGTTGGAGGCATAAGGGGACTTGCTGAGCTTGAAAGACGTGTGGACAGCGGTGAAATGAAGCTTGCCTTTGCAATGTGTCCTACCTCTGTAGGGGAGCTGATGGCTATTGCGGACAGCGGCAAGATAATGCCTCCCAAGTCAACCTGGTTTGAGCCAAAGCTCAGAAGTGGTATCTTTATTCATAAACTCAGCGAGGAGGCGTAATATATGTCTCTGGTTGCGCTGGGTATGCTGATAGGACTTGCGGTTATCCTTATACTTGTTGTAATAGTGCTGGTGCAGCTTTTTAAGTAATCCTTTGGTGGGAGTGATTTTATGTTTGTTGTTGTTATTATTATTTTGATTGTTGCGGGGGCTGTGCTTTACCTTATGAAGCCCTCAATGAACAGCCTTAGAAAGGCAAGGTTTAAAAGCTTTGAACATAGCTATATTGCCCACAGAGGGCTGCACGATATGCACTTTGACGCACCGGAAAACAGTATGGCTGCCTTCAGGCGTGCAATCAGCTGCGGCTTCGGTATTGAGCTGGATGTAAGGCTCACTGCCGACAAGCAGCTTGCTGTTATACACGATGACAATCTCAGGCGGGTGTGTGGAGTGGATGCGTCCGTATCCCAAACCGATTATGAGGAGCTTAAGACATACGGTCTTATGGGTACAAAGGAAAAAATCCCTCTTCTTTCGGATGTCCTTGATGAGGTGGCAGGACGTGTGCCCCTTATTATTGAGATAAAGGCGGACTATGTATGTGAGGAGGTCTGCTCCCTTACCGCAAAGGCGCTTGAGGATTACGATGGGGAGGTTTGTGTTCAGTCTTTTTCTCCCCTTGCGGTGGAATGGTTTAAAAAACACGCTCCGGATATTCTGCGTGGTCAGCTTTCCATGAATTTCTTTGATGAGCGACATAAGAGGAAGGAAAGCTTTCCCCTTAAGCTTGCCCTGACCCTGATGCTCTATAACTTTAAGTCCCAGCCGGACTACATAGCCTATGACTATGTTGCTTACAACAGCCCCGTTATGTATGTAATGCGGAATATCTTCGGGGCGGAAACCGCAGGCTGGACTATGGTAAGCCAAAAGTGCATTGATGACCTTGCAGGCAGTAAGTTTGACATTGTTATATTTGAAGGCTTTATGCCTAAGGAAAAGGAAAATATTTTGTATTGAAAAACAGGCTTGCGACATATAACCGCAAGCCTTTAATATTATATAAGTCCCCTAACTATAAAGTTTTCAATCAGTTTTTTACCCTCGGGGGTATATATGCTTTCCGGGTGAAACTGTATACCACCTATGGAATACTCCCTATGGCATATTGCCATTATTTCGTCTTCCGCTTCGGCGGTAATCTCAAGGCAGGAAGGAAGGGTGGAGGCATCCACGGAAAGAGAGTGATACCTTGCCACCTGCAAAGGATTGGGAAGTCCTTCAAATATCCCCTTTCCGTTATGTTTTGCCATTGACGCCTTACCATGGCAAAGGGTTTTCGCATTGGTCACCACTGCCCCGAAGGCTGCGGCTATGGACTGATGTCC
>CALWRD010000144.1 GCA_944383875.1 uncultured Clostridia bacterium
CAAGTTTGAATTTATGAAATAAATTCAAATCCCGTAGGGATGCGATCTTTTTCTTTCAGAAAAAATCGCACGCCGCCTCGGAAAAGCGGCGCTTTTGCCTACTTTTCTCGTAGAAAAGTAGGAATCCCATTGTGGGATTAAGGAAAAGTAAAAATAGAAGATTTATGTTGATGTAATATAGAAAAATATTTTTACATCGGTTTTACAAAAACCCATAGATTTAAGATGCAAGGGTTTTACCGCCATACACTCTCCTTCGGCGGTAAAAGACCCTTCTCTCCACCCGTACAGAACACACCGCTCCACTCACCCAAGCGATTGTATTAGCTGTACTACTTAGTATAGTACACTTAATACACTGTTTTGTCAATAGTTTTTTTGTAAAAAAATAAAGCCCGCCAAATCCACAGGCTTAAAAATGCTGATGAAGGGGAAGGAACCTCCGAAAGATTATTTTCTTTATATTATTAGAATAAATGGTATAACCTCGGCGGCTTTCCGAAATCATAGTTAAATTCATGGCAGATTTTGAAGAAAATCGGCTGAAAACCGCTTATTCAGCGGGCAAACGCAGGTACACAGGTAAATTAAGTAAATTCTTTTTATACTTCTATTTTTTTCAGAATTATAGTCTATACCCTATCTTTATTCCGACAATCCCTAAGATAAATACTATATATATAATTATATTATTTTTTAAAGAAAAGAAGTATGTACCTATGTTGGAACCGCATAAATAAGGGATTTTAACTATGCCTCCAACTAAGTTTAACCCGTGTTTTTTTAAATCTGCTATGATTGTACAACGTGAGGAGATTCAGCCTATAACCACCCACGCAAAAAGGGAGGACAGCCCGACGGACTTATCCTCCCTGTATACCATATATTTTATTTTTTGAAAAAAGAGATGTGTTATCTGTGAACAGAGGCTTATTCAGCAGGTTTTATCTATGCTCACATCTGTGCATCTTCCATGAACATCCTAATTCCCCTGTTTTTCCTCCATCTTATTCTGAATTATCCTTGAAATAAAGAGGATAGCCACTGTACCCACTATCATAAGAGTGGAGAGGGCATTGACATCAGGGGAAACCCCTTTTTTAACCATACCCAGTATCTTAAGGGGCAGTGTCTGGCTGTCGGGACCTGCGGTAAAGTAACTTACCACCACATCATCAAGGGACATGGTAAGGGCAAGCATACCCCCGGAAATAACCCCCGGAGCAATCATAGGCAGGGTAACACGCATAAAGGTGTGCAGCTCATTTGCCCCCAGATCCCTTGCCGCCTCCTCTATGGACCTGTCAAAGCCCGCTATTCTCGACCGCACCGTAATAACCACAAAAGGCATTGAAAAGGTAACGTGGGAGATAACAAGGGTCACCATACTTGTACTGATATTAATTGATGAAAAGAAAACAAGCAGGGCAATACCAAGTACAAGCTCCGGTATAACAATGGGAATATAGAGGGCGTCGCTGATAAGTGACTTCAGCTTAAACTCAAACTTATACAGTCCCACGGCACAGAGTGTGCCGATAACCACAGAGATAGCGGTACTCAGCACCGCAACAATAAGGGTATTGTAAAAAGACTCCATAAGCTGGTCATTCTGCACCATTTCGGCATACCAGTCAAGGGTAAAGCCGTCAAAGGTAATGTTTCGCCTTGATGTATTAAAGGAAAATACGATTACCACAATAATGGGCACGTAAAGAAAAAAGTACATAAGGCAGGCATAAAGCACCGAAAGAGGCTTAAAATCCTTATTTTTCACATTCCCACCCCCTTAAACCATATCATCAAGCTTACCGACCTTGGTATAAAGCCGCATAAGGATGATGGTGATGATGATGAGTATAAGGGCAAGGGCTGCGCCCAGAGGCCAGTTTCTTGCGGAAAGGAACTGATTTTTAATCAGATTGCCTATATACATACTGCTGCCGCCCCCCAGCATATCCGACACATAGAAAAGTCCCAGTGCGGGTATAAAGGTCTGGATGGAGCCTGCGAATACACCGGGCATAGTCAGGGGCAGGATAACACGAAGGAATATCCTGTGCTTTTTAGCCCCCAGATCCCCCGCCGCCTCAATAAGGGAAGGGTCAATCTTTTCAATAGAGGTATAAAGGGGCAGCACTGCAAAAGGCAGCAGCTCGTAAACCATACCCAAAAGCACCGCACCGTCCGTATAAAGCATGGAAAGCGGGCTGTCGATTATCCCCAGCCCCACAAGGATATTGTTTATAATACCCTCCGTCCTTAAAAGTGTCATCCAGCCATAGAGCCTTATCATTGAATTAATCCAGAAGGGAAGCATAATCAAGAGCACAAGCCATGGCTTAACCTTCTTTGAGGATCTTGCAATGACAGCCGCAAGCGGATAGCCGAAGAGCAGGCAAAGCACCGTAGTCTTTGCGGAAAGCCAGATACTTCTGCCCAGTATCTTTGCATAATCCGCTTTAACCATTGAAGAATATGCCTCAAGGCTGAATGGCAGGCTGACGCCGCCATAGGGGGTTTTGGACAAAAAGCTGATACCCACCACAATAACAAGGGGTGCAAGCAAAAACACAAGCAGCCATACAAGGGTAGGTCCTATCATAACAACGGAAGCTGCGCTCCTTCTTAATCTCTGCACCATAACTAGCCCTCCTTGGTAAGGCTGTCAATAATAGCCTGATTGGGATTTGTTTCAATAACGTCGTAAACCGTATCCTCTTGGGTCTTAAGTACAACGGCACGCTCAGGGGTCCAGTAAATATGCACACTTTCTCCCACATCAAAAAGCTCGGCCTCGGGATTGACGGAGGCTGTGAGCCTGTGACCGTTTACCAGCTCAATAACGGTTTTAATGGCGGAACCCGTAAAGATATGCTCAATAACTTTGCCGTTAATGGAAAAGCCCTCCACAGGGGTTTTGGACAGCCTGAGATTTTCGGGACGGACGCAGATACATATTATCTCGTCGTCACCCACGCCCTCCCCGTGGATAAGGGCCTTGCCTTCCTCAAAGAGCACACGCATCTTGCCGTTTTCCATTTTTTCCGTATAGCCCTCAAGTATATTGGACTCGCCTATGAAATCCGCCACAAACTTGGTAGCGGGGTGATTGTATACTTCCTTGGGAGTATCTATCTGCTCGATAATGCCGTTGTTCATTACCGCAATGCGGTCGCTCATGGTGAGAGCTTCCTCCTGGTCATGGGTGACATATACAAAGGTAATGCCAAGTTTCTGCTGCAAATGCTTAAGCTCCGACTGCATCTGCTTGCGCAACTTTAAGTCAAGAGCACCCAAAGGCTCATCCAAAAGCAGTACCTTGGGACGGTTTACCAAAGCCCTTGCTATAGCAACCCTCTGCTTTTGTCCGCCGGAGAGCTGGGAAGGCATTCTCTTGCCCATACCCTCAAGCCTCACAAGGGCAAGCATCTCATTGACACGCTCTGTGCGTTCTGCCTTAGGTATCTTCTTTTCCACAAGCCCGAAGGCTATATTGTCCTCCACATTCATATGGGGGAAAAGTGCATAGTTCTGGAATACGGTATTTACGTCCCTCTCGTTGGGCTTTTTATTCTCAACATTTTCACCATGGAGAAGAATTTTACCCTCTGTGACGGTTTCAAAGCCCGCTATCATACGCAATGTAGTGGTTTTGCCGCAGCCCGACGGACCCAAAAGCGTCAAAAATTCACCTTCTGAAATATCAAAATTGACCTTTTTAACGACTCGGTTGGCACCATAATTTTTTACAACATCTATCATTTTGACAACGATACCCTTGTCAGCCTGCATAGAAAAGTCAACTCCTCTCCCTGATATAAGCAATCATATAAAGATAAATCAATCTCCCTTATTTTGTTACTTATATCTGTCAATATATTTTACATCAGACATAAAAAAGGCAAAGGTGCTCTCACACCTATGCCCTTAGCTGTTCAAGGTATAGTTTATACTTAATACCTCCTGTATGTCAATATATTTTTTTGTAAAATCTATTAATTTTTTGCTAAAACTGTCGGCAAACGCAAAATCCGTAGTCAGCATATACATTCAATCACTTTCTGATGCTGCAGATTCAGGCTGTCAGAAATGCTTTTTGCAACATTGTATGCCAGCATAACCGGTACAGCATTACCCACCATTTTATATCCGTCTGATATATCTGTGTAATAAAATATAAAATCATCCGGAAAGGTTTGTATCCTTGCACATTCCCTTACGGTAAGGCGTCTGTACAAATGCTCTTTTCCCGGCACAAATATCCTCTTGTTTTTTTCCGCAAGAAGCATTTTGGGAGCCTGAGGATGAATAGGAGCATGTCTCCCTCCGGCTTGAATGGTAAAGGACTGCTCATCCCAGCTGCGCACCCTGTTTCTCGACATATAGATAGTTGAAAAACCACCGTTCATATACTCGTGGTTAGGAATAATACAGCCGCTTCCGTTGGTTTTATTTTTTTCCTGTGCTTTAATTGCAGTATCCCTTAAATCCCATATGGCGTCTTTAAGGGTATATTTTTTTGCCAAAGGCGCAGGAAATGCGTATTTTACATTTAAATCCTTCCTGAATCCGATATAAAACACTCTCTTCCTGTCTTGGGGAACACCGTAATTTGCCGCATTGGCTAAATTCACCGTAACATTGTATCCGGCATTGTCAAACAGGGATAATATATTCTGCACGGCTTCTTTGTGCAGATTTGCAAGCATACCCGAAACATTTTCCGCAACAAAAAACATCGGTTTTTTATCCTTTAATATCCTGATAAATTCATAGAATAATTTTCCACGGCTGTCTTCTATTCCTCTCAATGCCCCTGCTTCACTCCAACTTTGACAGGGCGGTCCTCCGATTATTCCGTCACAATCAGGAATATCCTCGGACGGAATATTCCTGATATCCCTTTTATCAAGCGGGGTGCTGTGATTTTTCTCATATGTTTCCCATATTGTTTTATCATATTCATTTGCCCAGATAATATTGAATCCGGCTTTCTTAAAACCTAAATCCAAGCCGCCGGCACCTGAAAATAAACTTATAATATTCATTAAAATTCTCCTATACCGTAAATGTAATCAGCTTTGCTCCCCTTAATTGCGCCGGATTATTCGGATTTTTTATTTTAACGTTACTGATATTAAAATCGGGAAAGGATTTGCAGAGTTGTTCCAGTTCCGTGTAATTATCAAAGGAAAAAAACTTATCATCATTTATGATTGCCATAAAATTAAATCTTTTGGAATAATCCCGATTATATATATATGTATTTAAATACACTGAAGGGATTTTCCATTCCCCACATACCCCTGACACGTAAATATGTAATTCCCAACGGATCCACCCTGTTCACCCTGCCAAGCTCTTTTGTTTCGGAAAATTCCACACCGTTTATATTCTCTACTCCTGTTTTAATAACACTTTTTATCTGTTCGTATGTGGATTTATCGGCACAATAATCCTCACCATATACAAAAGCCAGAGACTTAAGATTTTTTGAGTCAACAACACCAACTGCATAAATCATATCCTTGACTGTCCAATTTTCACAAGTCCTGCATGCTTTTTTTATCATGGGACTATCCGAAAACAATTTTGCTTTTGGATAGCTGCTGTTCAACGCCAGTGAGGAATCATTTGACTCTATCTTCTTTACCTCAATCGCATCACCGCCACGCAGCATTGAATCAGGCGGATTGTTCTGATTTCCCAGATAGCTGAACACTTCCGACAGTTTCTGATTTCTTATATTAAGGTTTTCTTCATTAACTGTCCCCGCAAACAAATCCTTTATATATTCTTCCAAAGCTTCGCCCATACTGTTAGCCCTGTTGTGGCTTTCGGAATAAGATTTCAATTCAAGCTTAGGATTTGTAACAAGATGTACTATAGCATCTATGATATTTGCCATTATCAGTCACCTCTTTATCATGTTTATCAGTATCTGTGTACAATCAATAACCGGAATTTATCTTTGAGAGATTACCTGAATGCAATCTATCTTGTTGCACAGGTTTATTATATACATCTGCCAAATCAAAGTCAAGCCAAGGGCACACATTATCACTTATATTCTGTCAGGTTTTCAACTCTTTTAGTATTAAACCAAAAAGGAGCCGATTTCACTGAATCAGCTCCTCTCTTTCAAAGGAAGCAATTACTCTTCCTCGTCGTCCTCATACTCTTCTTCGTATTCTTCCTCGTCCTCTTCAAACTCCTCCCAGTCGTTTGCCTCATCAAGCAACTGAAAGAGAACGTCCTCAACGGTTTCAAACTCCTCATCGCTGTCAATGTTGGACAGCTCGAAGCCTTCCTCATTGTCAACCTCGGCGTATCTGTAGATAAGCGCCTCCTCGTCACCCTCAGGCAGGAGAGCTATATACTGTCTGTCAAGGGCATCAAAGATACCGATAACGTGGCAGTGAAGCTCGGAGTCGTCCTCAAGGACAAGGGTCATCATCCGGTCATCCTGGTCGTGGCAGCCGCAGTCGCAGCCATCTTCATGGTTGTGGTTAAGCTTTTCTAAATCGCTCATTTTCTTTTCCTCCTTAGATTATAGGTCTACAGGCATAATTATAGGTAAAATCATAGGGGAACGCTTGGTCTTTTTCCAGAGATAATCCCTAAGCGTATCCTTGATAACCGTCTTGTAATAGCTCCATTCGCTGCTGCCGCCGCTCAGGTCGCACTCATCAAGGGCCTGCTTTACCGCATCCCTTGCCTCGGAAATAAGTTCCTCGGACTCACGGACATACACAAAGCCCCTTGATATAATATCCGGCCCCCTTAAGATAGTACCGGTGTAGCTGTCCATAACAACCACCACTATCATAAGTCCGTCCTGTGAAAGGTGACGTCTGTCCCTGAGCACAATGTTGCCCACATCGCCCACGCCCAAACCGTCTACAAACACCTGACCGCTTGTAACAGCCCCCTGCGTAAGCTTTGCACCCCTTGAGTTAAGCTCCAGCATATCTCCGTTAGCCATAACAAAGATATTTTTCTTATCCATACCCATACCCAAAGCAAGGTTTTCATGGGTCTTAAGCATCTTATACTCACCGTGTATAGGCATAAAAAACTTAGGCTTAACAAGGGCATGAAGGAGCTTGATCTCCTCCTGTCTTGCATGTCCCGAAACATGTACGTCCATCAGTCCGTCATATATAACATCGGCGCCCTTTTTAAGGAGCTCGTTGATAACGTGTGAAACGTTCTTTTCATTGCCGGGGATAGGGGATGCACTGATGATAATCTTATCCCCCGGCTTAACCTCAATAAGCTTATGCTCGTTTGCGGCAATCCTTGAAAGGGCTGACATAGTCTCACCCTGACTGCCTGTGGTAATGATAACAAGCCTGTGGTCATCGTAATTTTTAAGCTCGTTAGCCTCTATAAACGTACCTTCCTTGCAGGTAATATAGCCCATCTCACGGGCAGCGTTTACCACGTTGGTCATACTTCTTCCCACTACACAGACCTTTCTGTCCCTTGCCTCGGCACAGTTGATTATCTGCTGGATACGGTCAATATTTGAAGAGAAGGTGGCAACCATTATCCTCTGGTCGGCAGATGAGTCAAATATTTCCTCAAAAATTTTGCCTATGGAACTTTCACTCATTGTATAGCCCTGACGTTCAACATTGGTACTCTCACACATAAAGAGGAGAACGCCCTTTTTGCCGTATTCCGCAAACTTTTGAAGGTCAATGGGGTCGCCCTGTACAGGGGTATAGTCGATCTTAAAGTCACCTGAGTGGATTACAACGCCCGCAGGGGTGGTGATGGCAAGGGCAACGGAATCGGCTATACTGTGGTTTGAACGGATAAACTCCACCTTAAAATGCTTGCCCAGCTTAATTGTTTCTCCCGCATTGACATTGACCCTTTCAACGCTGTTGAGAAGGTTGTGCTCCCTGAGCTTTGTTTCCACAAGACCTATGGTAAGCCTTGTACCG
>CALWRD010000145.1 GCA_944383875.1 uncultured Clostridia bacterium
ACTACATACATGTAACGGATCTTGCTGATGCCCATATAAAAGCCCTTGAAAAACTCAACCGCGACAACACCTCAGCCACATACAATCTTGGCAACGGCAAAGGCTTTTCTGTAAAGGAAATAGTTGAAATGGCAAAACAGGTTACGGGCAAACCGATTAAGGTGCTCACCGAGGGCAGACGCCCCGGGGATCCTCCCACGCTGATCGCCTCAAGTCAAAGGGCAATAGACGAGCTTGGCTGGCAGCCACGGTACAATACACCTGAGCAGATAATAGCTACCGCATGGAAGTGGCACAGTACCCATCCCAACGGATATAACGACAAGTAATGACAAAAACAGAACTTTTTTAAACTTTAATATTCAACTTCAATAATATGCGTTGTTTTTTCAGCGCATATTTTTTTGTCCGTAAACATCACTTTAACATATTAGTATTTGTTATATTCATTCGATTTTTCTTGATTTTAAGGGATATAAACGACAAAACAAGACTTAAATCCTCTAAAATTGTTATTAACCAAATATTATATTTTTAAATTTTATAAAATACATTTTTGTATTTAATTGTCTATATATGTTTATCTCTTTTTGTTGACTTCTGTTAATAATATCAATATAATCAAATTATAATATATAGCTTATAAAATACATTGTTTTAAAATTATGTTGTAAGCCGTATATTAAATAAATCACAGTAAAATCAACCGAAATCAACCCACCGGTCTGATTTTCCAAAGGAGGAATTTATGAGATGAACATTAAACTTAAACGAGTGCTAAGCTCAACGCTTGCGGCGGCAGTAATGTGCATCTGCCTTATGGCAGGCAGCCTGAGCAGTGTATGGGCGGCAACCACCACTTGGGATTTTACAAGTGATACTCAATACGAGGCTAAAATCGAAAACGGCAGCGGCTGGGTATCCGGTACGGCTCCCATTTACATTGACGCCACTGCCTCCGGCAGTAAGTTTGATACCTTAAACAGAGCCGGCGACGCACAGATTAACTCCGGCACGGTAATATATGTGCCTGTCAGCTCCGTACTTGACAAGGTTACCTGGTCGGTGCGTTCAAGCGACCCGACCCTTACGGACGGGGGCATTGACACCCTTGCAGGTCACGGACTTACCGTATCCGACGCAGATCCCACACAGCTTTATAAAAAGCTTACCGCAGGGGCAAGCGGATACCTTTACTCCATCAGCTCAGAGGAAATATTGGGCGTAACTGTAAGCGGAACCTACACTGTTTCAAACGGAAGCACAATTAACGAAATCAAATTTACGGACAGATCCGACAACACCGCTATCTATACGGCAGAATTAAGCGGCAGCAGCTTCAGCGTATTACTGCCTGCAAACACCACTTACAGGGTTACCTGCAACGATATTTATCTTGCAGCGGAGGATCTTACCACAGGCAGTGTGGATATGACAGCAGACCTGACATTTAACGCCATTACCACAGTACCTGTAAGCGGTACAATAACAAGCGATGTTTCGGCGGACGACTTTTTAACCGCCCTTACATTTACCTCTATGACAGACAGCTCCGTAGCATACGGCTTTACCTTTGATGCAGCCCTCGGTACGGATGATACCTATACGGTCAATCTTCCCGAAGGCAGCTACAACACCACAGCCGTAACCACCAACGGTATGACTACCTCCAACAGAGTTGACGTTGACAGTGACGGCGTAACGGGTGAGGAAATTTACTTTGTAAGCGGTGGCTTTAAAACCACCACGTACAACGCCGTAAAGCTCGGACAGCTCATTACAGACAACACAGATGATATGGTGACCCTGAGCGACGGTTTTGTATACAACGGCGCTCAACACGGTATATATGACGGAAACGGTTCCACCATTACCATTACCGTGCCTTCCGCAGCAAAGGTTACAGCTACGGCAAGCTACAGGGGCAGCTTTACTTTAAGCGGTTCCACAGGCACAACTCAGTCCGCAAGCATTGCCACGGTGGGCAGCACGGCAAGCGCTACTTACACAGCTTCCGCAGCGGATACAGTAACCCTTACCATTACATCATCTTCGGAAACATACATAGCTTCTATAGTTATTACACCGGTTGTTGACTATGTTTCCACAATAACTGTGCCAAGTGCCGACTATCCAACTCTCACCTCTGCCATTAATGCCATAAGCAGTATGAACAGACCCGAAGGTGAGGCAGGCAGGGTAACAATCAACCTTGTTGCAGACATTGAGGAGCAGGTACACGTTACAGCCCCTTACGTAACTCTTAACGGCAACAACCACGAGATAACATGGTATTACGGTATGGTTTGCTCCTACTACAGCTGTGACTCCGACGGATACTACAATGAAGAGCTTTTCAGGGATAAGTATGAAAAAACTCCTGCAAAGACAGCTTTTTGGGGCGGCGTGGTTATAGTTGACGCAAGCAACTTCTACGCAAAGGACGTTACCTTCAAGAATACCTTTAACTATGAGCTTACAGCTAAGGAAATAGCTGACGGCGCCGAGTTTAACAGCAACGGTCCAAGCAGCTATGCGTCCCGTATCGGCAAGCTCAGGACAGAATACGTTACAGATTCAACACCTGCCACACACTACAGCGAAAAGGAAAGAGCCAATGCGCTGGCTTTAACAAGCAACAGTGATTGTGCAGAGTTCTATAACGTATCAATCCTCAGCAGTCAGGATACCTTGGGATACAACGGTCAGCATACCGCAAGAGCATACTTTAAGGACTGCACAATAGGCGGCAATGTGGACTATATCTGCGGCGGCGGCAAGATGATATTCGACAGCTGTACACTTGAGCTTTTGGCATACAGCGACAGAGATAACAGAGCAGGTTATATAACAGCGGCAAAGGCAGATAACCCTTATCTGTTCAGAGACTGTGAAGTAACCGTGCATAAGACCGGTACCTACTCAACCACCGCATACTACGGCAGACCATGGTTAAGTACCGGAGACGATGACGCAGACGTAAGCGTAATCTTTATAAATACAAAGACCAACGGCTACATTGTAAATAACGGCTGGGCAGCCTGGGGCGGTAACTTTACCGACATAACAAAGGCTACCGGACTTAAGGAATATATGAACAGAGCAGGAGGCACAGGCAGTGCCATCTTCAATTCAGCCGCATATTCCAATGACAGTACAAAGACAATGAGCGACGTGGAATATCTGGCATTGGATGATACCGATTACCTTGGTGACTGGACTCCCGTAAACTACATTAAGGGCAGCGTTGAAATTGAGGGTACTGTTGTTGATGACAGCGGCAATATTATGGTATACGGCTATGTGCCCGATGAAACCGTTTCAAGCAGCAGCTTTGCAGGCTTTACCCTTTCAACGGCAACTCCTCTCTTTGACCAGACAGTCCTTACAAGCGATAAGGTTTATGCAAGCATAAACTATACAGAGGATGGAGAAACAGTGACCTTAACCGCTCCCGAGGGTTATTATATCGTAGCTGCCGCAATTACTGCAGGCAGTTCAACGGCTGACAGTTCAACCCTTTATATAAGAGGTGTAAACGGCATTGACTCTTCCGACCTGAGATATAACGACTACTTGCAGACAAGTATCAGCGTATCCGCAGCCCAGACGGATATAACCGACAGCGAGACCGACATACAAGAGGAAAGCGGCAGCGACACTCTTACTGTGGAAAGCAGTGCAACCATCGCCGATATAATAAGCGATAATTCCACTTCAATAGCAAACATCGGTCAGCTTAAATAATATCCCTCCCACAGGAAATTAATATTTTCCTGCAACGCACAAAATCCCCCATATCCTTGTTTTTGGATATGGGGGATTTTTTAACTGTAAGTTACGTAAAATACTCCTTCTTTACCATACTCACCCACCACGGTAACGCTGTTAAGTCCCCTGCCCTCAGCAGCGGCGCTTACATCGGAAGCATCATAGAGGATATATCCTCCGCTTGTTTTAAAGGTTATCTCACGGATACCTCTGTCCAATTTGTCGTTAAGCAGGATAAGCAGTTCATCACGGCTTGTAACCACAAGATTATTATAAGTGTAATAATTATATCTCACGCCTGTGCAGTCGATATTTTCCTCATCAATAGTATGGGTCTTTGAAAGTTCCTCATCGCTCAGATTAAAGCAGGTATACCGCACCCGTCCGGACACATCGGGAACAGGGTCATCGGAGGTAAGGTCAACATTATAATACTCTCCCCCCAGTTCGATTATATTCCACTGATGCTTTACTCCGTCAAGTACGCCCGTTGCCAGCTCACAGTTAAGCCCTGCCATACGGCACATAAGCATAAATGTATTGGAATATGCTTCGCATACTCCCTTGCCCTCCAGCAGCATACCCGTAATGGAATGGGTACGCACCACATTATCCTCGGCATTTGTTGCGGCAGCCACATCATACTGATAGTTAGCCACTATATAATCATGTATGGCAAGCTCTTTTTCATAATCGGTCATATCATCTGTAACAATATCCCTTACTATGGAATAGGCTTTCGTAAGGGCAGCAAGCTCATCATTGTTAAGTACAGGCAGCAGACTGCTGTCCTCATAGGCACGTAAAATGCGGTAATTGGGCGAATATGTAAAACTGTAGGTTATCTTTGCCATATTTCCCTGCACCCTGCCCGAAGCGGAAATGGACATATTGTAATCCGCTATCTTGTCAAGGTCATAGTCCTCTTCATTAAAGCCGGATATGGTAAGTGTAATTTCACCCGTCAGATCCCGTGTAGCCTCATTAACAGCCACCTGCCACTGTGTGGGAGAAGTTATAATGCCCGGCTTTTCATAGCTTGTGCTAAGACTGCCGTTTGCCGTATTAAGCAGCTCGGTGCACAGCTCACCCACCGTTTCAAAGGCGGGAGCCGCCTCCGTGGGGCAGGCAAATATGGCTGCGGCGCATATTGCTGCGAGCAATGTGTTAATTTTCATATGTCACCTCTTCTCTTTCAGCTCAGATATATATTTCAGCTCATCGTCGGTAAGAAGGCGGATTTCACCCTCCGCAAGGCTCTCGTCAAGCTTGATTTCACCAAAGGCAATGCGCTTTAAAAACGTTACCTCTCCGCCTTCCGCCTTAAACATACGCTTAATCTGATGAAATTTGCCCTCGGTAATGGTAAGCTTTGCGGCAATCCCATCAGCCTCAAGCCTTATTGTATCCAAAAAAGCACTCTTACACTTATAGCCCCCGTCAATTACTATCCCTTCATTAAAATGTATAGCAATATCGGAAGAAAAATGCCCCTTAGCCTCAACATAATAGGTCTTGGGCACATGCCTCTTGGGTGATAAAGAGCTGTGGGCAAAATCGCCGTCATTGGTCAGTATCAAAAGCCCTGCGGTGTCCTTGTCCAGCCTGCCCACAGGAAAAAGCCCCATCTTGCTGTAAGGCGGCTCAAGCAAGTCCGTAACCACCTTCTGTGAATTATCCTCTGTGGCTGAAATAACACCTGACGGCTTGTTAAGCATAAGATAAGTAAAACGGCTGTAACTGAGTTCCCGTCCGTCAACACTGATTGCGCTTGTCTCCGCATCAACCTTAAAGGCTCCGTCACTTGTAGTTTTGCCGTCAACCTTCACCCGTCCGTTTTTAATCAGCTTTTTAACTTCGCTGCGTGTGCCTTCACCCATATCCGCAAGCAGCTTGTCCAGTCTTGTAAGCGGCATATCTTCCTACCTTTCTTTGAGTTAAACATTCTATATGAATATGTTAGCCTCTCTCAGGCATAATGTCAATTTAATTTTTATTAAAACCCAAAAATACCTTGGGCTTTAAACCCAAGGCATTTTTTTATAAGCTGTTTGCCATATTAATAATCAACTGATCCAAGTACTTAACACACTTTACGGCGTTATCCCAGTACTCTCTGCTCGCTATAACTCCCTTTGCCACAAGCACCTTAGCCGCTTCATCATAGGTTTTAACCACTTCTCTCACCTCCCTGTAACTAATATCCTTCAGTTTAATTACCTTAGTCCAGTTATTTTTACTTATGGGATAATGCACCATATTTCGGCTGCTGCCATCCATAGCATAGTAATAGCCCTCGGTATCCGATACAACGCCAATATGCCCTTGGAGCCATATCCCCCAGCCAACATACTTCTCCCAGTTTCCTTTAAGCTGGGAAATTGTTGCCGTATCCACCGCCGTGGATGCATAACCGCTGCTGCTGCGTACTATCCCTGTATAGGAGCTTATAAGTCCCGAGCAGTCACAGCAGATTTTACCTGCCTTATTCAAATCACTGTCCCACACATAACTTTTCCCATAGGTATTTTGCAACGCTTTAATCTGATTGTATGTAAGCACTTCCATCTTTGCGCCGTATACATACTGCACATTGTTTTTTAATGCCTGCCTGCAATGTTCAAGCAAGCCCTCTGCCGTTTTAGCCATACTTTCACTCCTTACACTCGGG
Organism: uncultured Clostridia bacterium; assembly: GCA_944383875.1. Lineage (GTDB taxonomy): Bacteria > Bacillota > Clostridia > Lachnospirales > CAG-274 > CALWRD01. The sequence goes on from CALWRD010000145.1 coordinate 6,443, forward strand.
TAATCCTGCCACCGAAGTAAGCAATGAAAGCACCCCTGCCAATACTGCCGCCGATACTACCCCGACCCAGTTTACATCGTCAAGGACAGCCGAAGTACCTATCATAGCTATTGCCGACTGTGCCATAGTTTTAACTGCTCTTACACCTGCCGCTTTAATCCATATTTTCATTTATATACCCCCTTAAATTTCCTTATAATATTTATTATCCGCATAGGAGCTGTGATGTTCCTCTTCAAGATCATTTATTCTGTGATTAGCCACCTTTACCCGCTCCTCAAGTAATTCCACGTGAGTTTCAAGGTTATAGGTTCTCTCGATAAGGTTGTTATGCTTGTTTACCTTTTCCTCCAGCTGCTCCAGTCGATAGGAAATAAGTTTAGTGTTTATCACTATGCCCAGTACCGCACCCACAGCACTGCCTGCCGCACCGATAATCGCCGCAATAATTGCCGTCACTCACATCACCCCGCCGTTATGCCTATATTCGTGACCAAGGTTATATCTGAAGGTACGGTAAGTGCGGCATTTGCACAGCAGCCTGTTACCAGTCCTGTAGCGGCTGTTGTAGCGCTTTTTGCTATCAGCGCATTAGCCTCATCCGTATCTATGACAAGATTTACAAATCTTGCATTTGTTAATCCCGTTGAAGTGATTTCTATAAATCCTCCGCTTGCATTAGCCTTGTTGCAGTCAATATATACATTGTCCATCAAAAAATCCGCCGATTTATGAGTGTTGTCGCTGTCCAGCAGTATCAATTCATTACTGCTTGCAGCCTCTCTGGTAACAGTCAGGTTTTTAAGCCCGCACCTGTTTCCCAAAAAGGACAATTTCGTATTTGCCCCAAACTTCAGCACAGTGCCCGCTCCCGAACCTATCAGCATTACATTATCCTTGCCTATGGCACTCAAAGTTGTACTTGTAAAGTCATAGGTGCCCTGAATAAGATAAATAACGCCACCGTTATCACCTATGCCACTTAGCGCATTCACCAGCTCAGCCGCCGTCTTTACAGTGGTAAATGGCTTGTAATCAAGTCCGTTAAAGGTAGGCTTGTCCTCAAGGTCTGTATAGCTGCCGCTGGATGCCACAGCAGCCAACCCATCCTGCTCATCACTGAGCCGCTTCAGCTCCTCATCAATTATTTCATAGTTTTCGTTAAATATGTCCACATCATAGTAATCCTCCTGAGCTGGAAGAATCATATCATAATTTGTGGTTTTTGTACTCATAAAATCCTCCTCTCCGGTACGCCTCAATCGTACCGCTTTAATTCTTTAGGGTATTTTGCTTCCAAAACCACTATACAACAAAAAAAGTGACATTTACTGCCACTTCTTTGTTTTTATGTAAAATTTTTTTATCTACGCAACATCAGTTTGCTGTTTTCCTGTTTAAAATACCAATATACTGTTTCATTTCAAAGCTTATATCCGAATTTTCTCTGCCGACAATATCTTCTGTATATCCGGTACAGCTGCGGGAATTTTATAAAGTATTATAAATATCACAAGACAGCCTGAACCGTAAAGCGTTACATCTTCCCTATTTATGTCTAAATGCGTTTCTCCGTTGATTGACAGTGAATAATCCGTATAATAATTTAATTTTATAGTTTCCTATTATTTGGTAATTGACTTAATCATTAACCGAATTCCTATGATCATAATCACTACAGGAGCAAACAACGAGATAACTGCCGGAACCTGACGAAGAAGATCAGTCAAACTGCCAAACTGACTCTCAAAAATCATAATCACAAATACAAGGAGCAGTGAATTGGTTGTTGCCGTAGATAATGACTTTCCAACCTTTGTTTGCGGCAATTGTTTGATTAAGAAAGAAACAACTCCACTATCAGGATCCATTTTTAACAGACTTCCAATTAGCATCGCCGGAGTCAAAACTAAAGAAGTTCCCGCAAGAAAACATTGTAACGCAGCAACTGCCCAAGAAAAGAAAACAGTTTCTTTGACCAGTGATATAAAATAATTATTAACTATAATCCCAACCAAGGCAACAACAATACTTCTGATTATTTTTCCGGTATAACCCGAGCCACCCAAACTTCCCGGTACAACATTCGATACAAAAGAAATTACAAAAGTCAACGAAATGAGTTCCGCACATTCAATGACAAAAACTCCAAGAGCGTTTTTAAACATTTCGGTAAGACTTTTATAATTATCCAATTTGTCAACAAAAGGAATACCCTGCAATGACAGGCTGCTTCCGAAAAGACCAATGATAACCAAATATAAAACCGCAATAGTCAGGCTGCCTTCCAAAACCTTTCCATATTCACCGGATGAATCAAATCCGCAAATACTGTTCACGAAAGCATTTAAGATTAAAAGAACAAGAACCAATATACAACTTAAAATAATTACTTGGATCAATTTACTCCCCCCATTTATAATTTATTTTAGCAAGGAATTACAGAAACCGTTCCGTTTGAGCTGACAGCACGGCAGCAATCAACATACACTTCAATAAAATCGTATCCTCCACGCAAAGCAATATTGCGAGCTTTTTCAAGCCCTTGAGGTAGGGATTGACCATTTTTATAATGCTCTATAATTTGTCCGGAGAAATCCAGTGTATGCACTTCATACGGCTTTCCCAAATAACAAATTGCTACAAAACCAAGCAGTATACCACTGATTTCCACTTCAGGAAACTCACCGCGAATTGCGTCTATAATTTCTTTTACTTGGCTTTGGTTATGCGTATGTCCACCTGCATCCAATTTATTTAAAGCATCCATATATTTTTTTGAACGAGGTTTGCGCAAAAGGCGATCCAACTTCATCTTATCCATTTGGGCACTTTCTTCTTTTTGTTCCTGCTGATAAGCAGCACTCAAAATATTATTGGTTTGTTCCCGCATCCGGGGTTGCTTTAACATCGGTTTAGGCATTTTAACTCCTCCAAATCATTACGTTAATATTAATACAAAAAGCAGATAATCCGTTAATCGTTATATTAGTAAAACAAGTACAGACACAAATCCATTCCGTTTGTGTCTGTACTTATTATTATACCAGCACCTTTCTTGTCTTGGTACCGGTATTCCTTTGAGATAATTCTTCTACTCCGATAGGCTTTCCGGATGCCGGAACAGCACGTTCCTTTCCCCAATTACGAATCGCCTCAATTTTTTCGGGGCTGGTTTGAGACAACGGAACCACATTGTTAAATGCTGTAATTATATTTTCTTCTGTTAATGTGAAATTACTGTTTGCAATTACTCTGTATGCTAAATCCCTTACTGTGGACTCAAGATCAGCTCCGGTAAATCCATCGGTTAATTCAACCACCTTATCTGCCACCGGACCGTTAAAGTCTACCTCCAAGTATTTGCGCATATACAATGAAAGAATATCTCTTCGTTCATCCGATGTTGGCAGATCAACAAAGAACAATTCATCAAAGCGACCTCGACGTAAAAGTTCAGACGGCAACATTGATACATCGTTAGCCGTAGCGACGACGAAAACCTGTTTTTTACATTCCTGCAGCCAAAACAGGAACTGCCCTACCATTCGAGTTGATACTCCTCCGTCATTTGAACTTCCTGCACCGGATAATCCCTTTTCAATTTCATCAATCCAAAGTATACATGGCGAAACATTTTCTGCTGTAGTCAGTGCATCTTTAAGTTGCTGCTCTGATTGTCCTACATAACTGCCCTGAACAGTTGCAAAATCCAATCTGTAAAGAGGCAGCCTCCAATTTGCCGATATAGACTTCGCAGACAAAGATTTACCGCATCCCGGAACACCAACCAAAAGAATACCTCTTGGCGGTTGTAAACCTTTAGCTTTCAGCTCGTCACGCTTTTCCGGAGTAAGGAGTTCCTTCTTTTCATCAAGCCATTTTCGTAAGCCGGCTAATCCGCCAACATCCTTTGCGCTTTCATCAACGTCAATTTTTTCTAAGCCTGATATGTCAGAAAAAAGTTTATCTTTAGCATAACGTATTTCATCCATATCCGACTTTTTTATGCTCTTATTCGCTATTAAAGCTGCAATTACATTTTCAGCTTCTATACGAGTAACACCCGCCAGAGTTGACGCCGCTTCTCTGATATCGTTATTATCCCATTCGATGGGGATTTCGGAGCGATAATCATCAATATATTTTTTTATTATACCATACATTTCATCTTCATTGGGAAGATCAATTTTTACAACCATACCCAATCTTTGGAGTTGATTCCATATTGCATTACTGGTCAGTACAATGACAACTCCACCGGTTTCATTAGCTAACGTAACCAAGTCAAGAATTTGTCTTGAATCGCCGTTATCAGTACTGAGATCCGGAATTTCCGTTAATATAAGTGTCATATATTGCTTTCGCTTCATCTGTTCACTCATATATTCAATTGCACTGTAAACCGACTTATCATTGCTAATAACCTTATCGGTAGTTAAATCGTAAATTCCCTTTGATAGCGTATGTACATAAAACGGAAGTGTCAGCTCTTCAGAAATTTCTTTTAAAATATCTAAAGTTCTTGCCCTTTCAATTGAGTTTATAGCTATAAAAGGAATACGAGCTATGCAGTATCTTTTTAAAAGCTCTTTGCTTTTAGTTAGATCGCTCATTTAAAACCCTCTCCTCAAAATACATTTACTTTATTATTTTTCACTATACTTGCCAGCTTTCCGCTTCTGTCATTTTTGGCTGAATCCTCCAACGAACTTTGTATGCTATTCGCTTGACTTATGACCAATTGATAATACTGCCGGCGGTCTTTTTCCGGAATTGCGGGAATATTAACAACTTTTGACAAAAAAAGCATTTCCTTGCGAAGAGCAAGAAGGGCTTGAACAATAGCCCTCTCTTGACCATATGCATGCCCTATTTCTTTTTGGAATTTATCGGTGGCATCATTCATCCTGAAATTAACCGCATCAATTAATTTTTTTGCAAATCGCTCGGCAACACCGGTTTGCCATTCAATGGTACCTTGCTGCATGGCAAGCAGCACAGATTCGTCATCGTGTCTTTCTTTCAGCATATCTAATATGGCAACCCATTCTGAATATGTATGTGGTGTTTTAACCATATTACATTAACGCCTCCTCACCATTATCTGTGGTGGTTCAATACTCCACTCAGGCAGCCCCTGAGCAAAAACATTGTCCGGTTCCACATATTTTGCCTTCTTCTTTTCGGGAGAAGCCTCCTTTACCGACTCAAAAGCGGGAACGTCCGGTGCCGCTTTTTGAGAAACCTTCAATTCGGCACCACAGACAATGCAAAATTTATTGTCAGTTTTATTAGGCTTTCCACATACCGGACAAGAAACCATCTCACCTGCTGCAACCGAATTTATAAAATCAGCTTTGCTTTTCGCATCCATTGCATTTACCCCCTTCATCTGGAAACATTGATTCTTCGATTAGAATCGGAAAGTTTCCTTACATACTGTTCCGGACTAATTTGCTCGAGAAAATCAATTACTTTTTGGCTTTCCCCATCTTTTTTAGCAAATTCAGCACGAAAATCAACAATCTCCGCCAAAGTTGCACGAATAATCTGGGCGCCATTTGTACGCTTTTGCTCAAATTGTGTTTCTATATTTTGTATGGTTGCTTCAATCTTTTTCTTTTTTGAAAAATGATTGATAACCATGCCTATTCCGGCTACAATAGCAATCAATCCCAAAAAAGGATTTCCCAAAAGCATCAATAAACCAATAAAGGCTATAATTGCTCCACCATAAAGACAAAACTTCTCAAATCCGGACAGAACACATTGTGAAAGAGCTTCTGCCTTTTCTTTATCGACAAGCGCATTAAAATCCGCAATAAGCTCAGCTTCATTCTGACCATCAGCGGTCTTTGAATTGAAAGTGTCTACATTAATTTCAATTTCATTCGGGATTTTCATTCTATTTTGGGCAACTATATCATTATAAGCATTACTGATCCAATCCTTAGATAAAGCAATTGCAAACTTTTGGGTCGATACACTGGCATGAGAGCTTTCCGGCTTCATGGCAGCATCAGTTAAAAGCTGCGTAAAATCTTTATTTGTATCAAAAGCTGTTTGCTCAATCGCCATATTCTGACGTGCACGTTGTTCATCTCCGTCAAAATCAACCACAAACTGTTCAAACTTTTCTTCCCTGCGGAGAGGAATCTCTTCATCATCAAAATCTGTTACAAGGCTGTTAAGGATTTCATCAAGCTGAGCTTTTAAGGAATCGGTAGATGCTTCCTGTTCAAAAATATCGGTAAAATAGTTGAGTATTTCTGCATGAAGCATAGCACCTTCCATAATATCCTGTAATACGGGCCAAGTTTTGCTGTATTTACGAAGATATGTATAATCATCCATTTTAATAGGTTTTCTTTTCAAATTAATTGCTTCTGACCATTGTTTTGTTTGCTGCTCAACAAAACCCGGCTTTTCAGAAAGATGGTCCATCCATTCGCCCAACTGCTTAGAAATAAGTCCCTCGGAATCTGCACCAAGCAGACCACTGGCAAAAGCATCTAAAATTATGATACATTTTCTGTCAAGATTTTCCTCATCTTGATTTTCCAAATAACGTTGAGTCCATTTCAGTGCAGCGGATTTACGGTCAGCTCTGCGGCAAATCAAAGCGAAAAAAAGCGATGTCTTTTCGTCATTTCTTTTAATTCCCTCTCTTACCGCCTTTTCTGCAAGTTCCGGCTGATCATTTATCCATGCGGCAAGTGCAACAAGACATGGGGCAAGCCAATAATTAGGAGTGGAAATCATCAACTCCTCTGTAGCGTTGCTAATAGTATCCTTTTTCACTATTCCCAAATCATCGGCCTGTAAAATACCGGTTGTAGTCCTACGAACAATATCATAATGACCATACTTTTTTTCCAGTTCTTGTCTGATTTGAACAAGTTTGGTATGTGCCTGCCCAAGTCGATTTGCTCTTACTTGCAGCTGAACAAAATCCCGAAAGTCTCTTGCAAGAGCGCCAATTTCGCTGTAAACAACCTTTACGTTTTCATTTACAGTGTCAACATTATTATCCAAAACCGTAAGGTTTTGATGAATTGCATTTAAATTTGATTCAATCGCTCGCAAGTCGGCCGGATGAATTGATGTAATTTCAGCCATATAAATACCCCCTCTTTATTTTGATACCTAATACATTTCACAACAAAACATGTTTTGTTGTGAAATGTATATCTACAGTTTCTTAATTCAGTATACTACAATGAATAGAACAAATCAAGTTATTTTGGCGATTTCTATCAAAATATGTAAAAAAACATCAGATTGTCAACAAATTTCTTTTTAGCTTAAAACAATATTTATATATACAAATAGATTTCTTTATATTTTTTCTTTTAAAGCAGATACATTTTTAAAATTAAAAAATAGTTTTAACCTTATTTTATATTTACTGTCAATCCATAATTAGCAAAAAGCCACTGCAAAATAAATTCAAATTTGCAACGGCTGTATAACTTTATATATTTTCATCTATAAGCTTATATGCACACTTTCCCTGCCCACAATATCTTCTGTATATCCGATACAACTGCTGGAATTTTATAAAGTATTATAAATATCACAAGATAGCCTGAACCGTAAAGCGCTGCATCGGCATCAACTTTTTCATTTTGCTCGTCTCTTATTAATTGTACTTTACCGAAATATTAACTGCAGCATTTTTCTGCACCTATTTTTGTGTACTCTCATAAACAATCAAAATGAAGGCACACAAGGAACAGAATACCACCCAAAACAATATACTGCGTTCCAAAAGCGGGAGAGGAATTTCTTGAAAAACTTAACGAAATATTATAAATATTGCTATTTTGAGGAGTACTGCAAGCAGCAGAGGCATATAAACAGCTTCTGCTGTTTCAGATTGTCAAAAAACTTAAATTTAAACGATATTTTGAAGTCTGCAACTACGCAACTTGCAACCGGCGCCGCAGACTTTAATCCGCAGGACGGGCTTTGCCCGTCCGAGGGCATAACAAGAGTGTCGAAATGAGGGCAAAGCCCTCTTTGAGGCACGGGTTGTTACTTCCTTGGTGGGTACGATAGTACCCCTACTGCAAGAAATGCAAGCATTTCTTGCAAGGCTGTCGACTTTTTCGACAGCCTGAAACAGCTTCTGCTGTTTTTTATAAAATTTTCCCTTTGGGCTAAATTTTCTTCCAAATAAGCTATACAAAAATAAAGTTTAATGCTATAATATAGGCAAAAGATATACCCCCACCCCGTATAGGGTGCCATATTGAAAGGAGGAATACTATGCAGGAAAAATATGATATAACCGGAATGAGCTGCGCTGCCTGCTCATCCCGTGTAGAAAAAAGCGTATCCGCACTTCCCGGAATGAAGGAATGTTCGGTCAATCTCTTAAAAAACAGCATGTCCGTAAATTATGACGGAGATGTGCTAAATAGCAGACAGATTATACAGGCTGTTGAGAAAGCAGGCTACGGTGCCTCACTGCAAAGCAAAGGCGGCAAGCAGTCCACAAGCAGTAAAACTCGGACATCCTCCGCAGACACTGTAAAAAAAGAGTATGCACTGATGAAACGACGGGTTATCCTGTCTTTTGTCTTTACCATACCGCTGTTTTATATCTCAATGGGTCATATGATGGGCTGGCCGCTACCGGAATTTTTCCTTGGCACGGAAAATGCCATGATATACGCCCTGACCTTGTTCTTACTAGTGCTGCCTGTCGCCCTCATCAATAATAAATACTATCGTCAGGGCTTTAAGACCCTGTTCCACGGTTCCCCCAATATGGACTCTCTGATTGCATTGGGTTCCGGAGCATCGCTGCTCTATGGTGTTTATGCCCTGTATAAAATTGCATTCGGCTTGGGTCATGGAGATCCTGCAATGGTGGATCAGTTTGCAAATGATCTATACTTTGATGGAGCAGGCACAATTCTCACCCTGATTACTCTTGGCAAGTTCTTTGAAGCACGTGCCAAAGGCCGCACCTCCGACGCCATCAACAAACTGCTGAACCTGTCCCCAAAAACAGCTACTGTTCTGCGTGACGGCAAAGAGGCAGTTATCCCGGCAGAGGAAGTCGAACAGGGAGACATCCTGATCGTCAAGGCAGGGGAAAGCATCCCTGTTGACGGCGTGTTGCTGCAAGGCACTGCCTCAGTAGATGAATCCGCCATCACCGGAGAAAGTATCCCTGTTGACAAACAGGCGGGAGACAAAGTAATCGGCGCAACCATCAACCGCAGCGGTTATTTTCAAATGCGGGCGGATAAAGTCGGCGACGAAACCACACTCGCCCAGATCATTCGTCTGGTAGACGAAGCAACAAGCTCCAAGGCGCCTATTGCCAAGCTGGCTGATAAGGTTGCCGGTGTGTTTGTGCCGGTGGTCATCGGTATTGCTCTGCTGGCTGCGGTGGTATGGCTGATCTGCGGCGCCACATTTGAGTTTGCCCTGAGCATTGCCGTATCGGTACTGGTTGTATCCTGCCCCTGTGCACTGGGTCTTGCCACCCCTACCGCCATTATGGTGGGCACCGGTCGCGGGGCAAGCAACGGCATTTTGATTAAATCCGCCGAGGCACTTGAGACTGCCCACAGTATTGACGTGGTAGTATTGGATAAAACAGGCACGATTACTCAGGGCAAGCCCGTGGTGACGGATCTTGTCTGCCGCAACAACTATACACAACAACAGCTGTTGCAGATGGCAGCTTCCTTGGAAAAGCTCTCCGAACACCCCCTTGCACAAGCCATAGTGGCAGAAGCCCGTCGACAGAACATCAAGTTCCTGCCGGTGGAAGGATTCGAGCAAATCCCCGGGCAAGGCATCAAGGGAAAAATACAGGGGCAGGGATGTCTGGCAGGCAACCGAAAGCTGATGAATGCCTCTGGTATTAACGATGCCGCTTTGGAGCAGCTTCAGGACAGTATGGCATCCGACGGTAAGACACCGCTGTTTTTTGCATCGGCGGGCAGGCTGATGGGCATGATTGCCGTGGCAGACACTGTCAAGCCAACCAGCAAACAAGCCATTGCCGATTTGCAGGCGATGAATATTCAGGTAGTTATGCTGACAGGGGACCATCAAAAGACCGCTGAGGCAATTCGCAAGCAGGTAGGTGTGGATCGTGTAGTGGCAGAGGTTCTGCCTCAGGATAAGGAACGTGAGATCCGCAGCCTGCAGGAAAGCGGCAGGAAGGTTGCCATGGTGGGAGACGGTATCAATGATGCTCCCGCCTTAGCCCGTGCCGACGTGGGTATCGCCATCGGCGCAGGCACCGACGTGGCAATGGAATCCGCCGACATTGTACTGATGAAAAATGACCTGCTGGATGTAGCCGGCGCCATCGAGCTGAGCAAGGCTACTATTCGCAATATCAAGGAAAACCTGTTCTGGGCATTCTTTTACAATGTTATCGGCATCCCCATCGCCGCAGGCTGTTATTATGCAGCCTTTGGATTAAAGTTAAGCCCTATGATTGCGGCTCTTGCCATGAGTTTCAGCTCAGTATTTGTTGTCAGCAACGCTCTGCGTCTGCGTTTCTTTAAACCAAAACACGGCTCTTCGACCGCATCTGTTTCCACCGATGCTGTCCAAAAACCTGTTTTATATACATCAGCTGCCGAACCCGTCTCTGAGGCGGTATGCAGCTGCCAAACTCAAATAAACCAAATGACAGGAGGTAATTCCATGAAAAAGGAACTTTTAATCGAAGGCATGATGTGCCAGAATTGTGTCAAGCATGTAACCCGTGCACTGGAGGGCATTCCCGGTGCTTCCGATGTCAACATCAGCTTAGAGGACAAAAAGGCAACGGTCAATGTACCCGATTCGGTAACAGATGATGACTTAAAGGCAGCAGTTACCGATGCCGGATACGAAGTAACGGAGATCAAAAGCTATGAAGGCTGACAAGAACAGTGTAACTCGCTCAATTAAAATCGCCCGTGGACAGCTGGACGGCATTCTGCGTATGATCGAAGAGGATCGCTACTGTGTGGATATATCCAACCAGCTGCTGGCAACCCAAGCCATTTTAAAGCGGGTCAATCAGGAAATACTCCACGCCCATATCCGCAGCTGTGTACGGGAAGGTCTGCACACCGATGAGCCAAACCCCAAGCTGGAAGAGGCGTTGGAACTGTTGGAAAAACTTATTCAGTAATTTATTCACACAGGACAAAAGACAGCGGCAGCGGATCACTCAATTCCCTGCCGCTTAATCGGAAAGGAAGTTGTACATATGAAAGTCGGAATTATTCGCTGTATGCAGACAGAAGATTACTGCCCCGGCGGGCGTGATTTTCAAACAATCAGAGAACGCAGCGGCGAATTTCAGGGTGAAGATGACATAACCCTTGTGGGGTTCATCAACTACGGCGGCTGTCCCGGCAAAAAAGCAGTCCTCCGTGCCCGTTCACTTGTGGCACAGGGAGCGGATACCATTGCCTTTGCCTCATGTATTCAAAAGGGTACACCTATCGGTTATACCTGTCCCTTTGCCAAACGAATGAAGGAGCTGGTACAGAACGAAGTCGGAGATAATATTCGTATTCTTGACTATACACATGATAGCGGACGAAAGGTCAAATAAAACGCAGGCATATATCTGACATCTTTGCTTTAGACCTATTTAACCAAAATTTGAGTAAAACAAAGCGGACTGAGCGCAAATGAAAACATACAATTGTTCATTTACATCAGTCCGCTTTACATTTTAATCTGCCATAACAGCATATAAAAGAAATTCTTAGGTCTTTATACACAAAAAATCGCAGTATTCGGCATACCATACTATATACCCTTTAAT
>CALWRD010000146.1 GCA_944383875.1 uncultured Clostridia bacterium
CCGTTCTTTATGCCCAATTCACCGATAAGTCCGAGAAGTGCATTATATATGCCTTCATTTGTCCAGTCATCAAGCTTTTCAAGCACAGGAACAGCTTTTTTTAAATTTTCAAGGCTCATCTCTTCGGTGGTTTTCATTTTTTTATGCACATAGAGCGAACTGTCATATTCTGGAAGTTTGTCAACAAAATCAACCATTTCCGCAATATCTTCAAAGGTTCCGATTCGGGTTTGTACATAGCCCGCAAGCCTTTTAAGATCAATGCCTTCTGTTTTTACTGCATTTTTCAGCTTAGGTTCTGCCATTTCATAAAAACTGTCAAAAGGCATTTTCTTAATATATTCTCCATTCATCCATGTCAGTTTAACAGGATCAAAAATTGCGGGAGACTTTGATATTCCCTTTATATCAAATATTTTAATGAGTTCGTCAATCGTAAATATTTCCTGATTAACAGATGGAGACCAACCAAGCAGTGCAATATAATTAATGATGGCGGCAGGAAGATAGCCTTTAGCTACAAGATCCTGAAAGGAGGCATCTCCGTTGCGTTTTGAAAGTTTATGATGCTGATCCTTCATAACAGCAGGCAAATGTATATACTTAGGTATTTCCCATCCGAAAGCTTCGTATAAGAGGTTATATTTTGGTGTGGATGAAAGGTACTCTGCCCCTCTTACAACATGAGTTATGTCCATAATATGGTCGTCAATAACGTTTGCAAAGTTATATGTTGGATAACCATCAGACTTAATAAGTATCTGATCTTCCATTTCTGAATTATCAACCGTAATGTCGCCGTAAACCTCATCGTGGAAGGTGGTAGAGCCTTCCCTTATTTTTTGCCTGATCACATAGGGTACGCCGTCAGCCAGATTTTTTTCAATCTCTTCTTTGGTGAGAGACAGGCAGTGACGGTCGTATTTAGCCACCTGCTCATGCTCGGGAGTTTCTGTTTTTAAACTTTCCAATCTTTCTTTGGTACAAAAACAATAGTAAGCTTCTCCTTTTTCAATAAGCTCAAGAGCATATTTTAAGTAATCGTTTTTTCGCTCACTTTGTACATAAGGCGCATAAGGACCGCCTATATCAGGACCTTCATCATGAGTTATGCCGGATACTTTAAGAGTATCATAGATAATATCTATTGCACCGTCAACGAAGCGCTCCCTGTCGGTATCTTCAATTCTCAATATAAATTTACCGCCTTGTGATTTTGCTATAAGGAACTCATAGAGAGCGGTGCGGAGATTGCCTATGTGCATATATCCCGTTGGGCTTGGTGCAAAACGTGTTCGTATCATTATAACAGCTTCCTTTCAATTATTCATTTTCATTGTAAACGGTATAGTCATATATTGCATTTTGTAACTGCTGTGAAATGGCTGACAATTCATCAACAATATAGCTTTTTGACTGTCCGATACCGCCATTATTGTATATATCTGTCAGATTGTTTGAATTGGTAAGATTTGTAGTACTAATGGCATAGGTAATCATAGCATTGGCTATATATGCCCTTTCAAGCTCTGTGTCACAATTATCCATATTCTGCATATACAAGTCTATATATTCCTGTTGTGTTTCGTTAAGACCAAAATCGTTAAGTTGTTCGGTACATTCGGCAACAGCAGTGTCAACAGCCTCACTAAGGTTATCTGTCAACAGGCTTCTTCGTATGAAAATGCCTGCTGCGTATACAACATTTATTACAACAGCGAGTATAAGTACAAAAATCAGTATTTTAACCGTCATTTTATACATATCAACTTGTTTTTTCTTTGGACTTTTCATATAAACACCTCATTACTTAATAATTTGCAGCTGCAACAGCCTGTCAAAGAGAATGTTTGCCACTATTTCGCTGCCATGATCAGCCATTCTTTTGCCGTTTAATATAAAGGATGGGGGCACACTGCCTTCTCGTAATGCCCGTGCATCCTTTGAAGTTATTGTAATGTCATAATCATTGAATACATCGGTGGTGAGATATTCTCTGAGATTGATGTAATGATTTTTAAATTCGGTTGTCAGAGCCTCTTCATATGGAGCAAGTGTAGCCTCATCTCCTACGATTGAACCGATAATAACGTATCTGTCGCTTCCGTTATAGTTTACCATAGCTTTATACATTTCGACAACCTCTTGGGGTGTATATTCGGTAGGATCATCACCAAAGAAGAATACAGCAATATAATCCTTGATATTTGTCATTGCATTGGTAACTACGGTAGTAGGTGCAGTAAGTACGATTTCTTCGCCGGCAGTGTTTCTTGTAAAAGAAAGTTTACCGTTAACATATTCAATTGTACCTTCAACACCGGCTATAGTGCAGGGATTAAGTCCTGAATTAAGTTTGTCCTGAATAATTAAATTTGCTCCGTTACTGCTTTGCAAGCTTATTTCCACCGGATTTGTTTGAGAAGGAATGGTAAACGGCTGTACCACCATAGGTACTCCGCCCTGTTTTGCTGCAATAGTCAGCATATCGTCTCCCTCAATACCGGAGGAAAATACCGCATTTATATCGGAAGAACGTGCTTCTAAAAGCTCAGACAAATAATAGGTGTAAAAATTAGTGCTGTTAGCTGCATTATCGGAAAAAGAATCCCCCCAACATATAATAGAATGACTATAGTCGATAGTATCGTTGGAAGCTGCTTCATCTGTATCATCATCGTCACTGCGTACAGGATTAAGATATTGACTGTTCAGACTGTCACTTTTAATGTTATAACTGTCATTTCCGCCGCTGACTAAAGTAAATACAACATAGGCTATAAGCAATATAAAAGCTGCAATAATAACTATTACTAATCTGTGGGCAAAAATATTAGCCCGATTTTGTATATAAAACAGCTGTTTTTCTTTTTGAGTTGTATCTAATTCATCATTTTCGTTTTGTTTTTTCAAGACAGTACCTCCGTATAAAATATATAATTGGTTTTACTCTGCTTCGGACTGAGCGTCTGCAAAGTAATCTAAAGAATTAAGTTTGTCATATACGGCTTTGCCTACTGCATCTGCGCCTTGAGCGCTGAAGCTGTCATTATCGGCAAAGTATATGTATGGAACTATACCGTTATCTGCGAGAATACTGTCATCCTCTGAAAGAGTTATATTAATATCTTCATCTGCTTGTGTAATAAGATATGTCCGCAAATCAAGAAATTTGTCACCGAAGGCTTCTGAAAGTGCTGCATTGGCAGCGTCGAGCTCTGCGACTTCACCTTTAACAGGACCCACTATAAGGTAGGATGAATTATCGCCAAGCTGTTCAATCATTCTGTTATATATTTCGATTGCATCTTCCGGAGTATTGTATATATCATCATCACCCAAAAAAAACACACAAATATCGTTATTTCTCAATGACATTGCACGGGTTTCAACTTCCGTGGGAGTTAAGACAAGAGTTTCATCTCCGCTGTCTGCACGGGTGAAAGAATATTTTCCGTCAATTATAGAAAGCAAACCTTCAACACCTTGAATGGTACAGGGGTTAAACCCGCCGTTTTTTGAAAAGTCAAGGTTAAGTGTTTTTCCGTCCTCATTGGTTAATACCACCTCGGTCGGTGTTTTGCTTACAGGGATAATAAAAGGTGATACAACAGCTGATACGCCGCCTTCTCTGGCTGCCATTTCAAATATGGTATCGCTGTTGACAGCTAAATTATACACGGTTCTTTGTGCGTATACTGACAATACGCCGGGATAAGAGACAGTGGCATCATCAGCTGCATTGGTAAAGCTGTCACCGTAACAAGATATCGGTACAACGTCATTTATGTTGGTTACGTTTCCGGAAGCATCTTTCTGAGCACCGTAAACATCTTTTGTTCCCGTTTCGGCGGTGGTTATGCTTATATACCGATCTTCAAGATCATCTTCACTGGTGACATTCTTAACTGCGGCAATTATAGCCACATATATTATAATACAGACAAAAATTATAATTATTAAAACACTTAATTTCTTTTCAAATATATCTAACCTGCTTTTTTTTGTTGAATATAAATATCCCTTGCCATCTTTATTTTTAAACAATCGACGCCGTTTTTTACTGTAATTCAATCCGTTTACCTCCCACAGGGATATGGTATTTCTTTACCATTGAAATTTATACAGTATATAGTTTACAATATATTTAACAGATTGTCAAACCTTGAATTTTAAAAGTATATGCAGATAAAATATTTACAATAATATGACTTAAAACGAGCGCTTAGGATATTTATCAGCCGTAATAATTAATTTAATTTACTATAGGACAGATATGTGTTATAATTTATAATAAAATCTAGCTTGGAGGATTAGTATGAACGATATTTTTAAGGCGGTAAATGAAATAAAAAAAGTTGTTCAAGGTAAAGATGAAATAATTAAGAATGTTATGATGGCTATACTCAGCAACGGTCATATTTTACTTGAAGATGTACCCGGTGTGGGAAAAACGACACTTGCTCTTGCTTTTTCAAGAGTGCTGGGACTGGATTATAAAAGGGTGCAGTTTACTCCGGATGTAATGCCAAGTGATGTGACGGGCTTTTCGATGTATAACAGAAAGACAGAACAGTTTGAATATGTCCGAGGAGCAGCAATCTGCAATCTTCTGCTTGCGGACGAAATTAATCGAACTTCACCTAAAACTCAGGCAGCCTTGCTTGAAGTTATGGAAGAAGGCAAGGTTACGGTTGACGGTATTACGAGAGAGGTACCAAAGCCCTTTACAGTCATAGCCACACAAAATCCTTTCGGCTCGTCAGGTACACAAAAGCTTCCGCAATCCCAAATGGATCGTTTCCTTATAAGACTTTCCATGGGGTATCCGGATAAGGAAAGTGAGATAATGATATTAAAAGGCAGCGGTATTGCATGTGTTGATGAAATAAATTCCGTGTTTTCCGCAGATCAGCTTTTAGATATGCAGGCAAGTGTTACAAAGGTTTTTGTCAATGACGAAATTTATAGTTTTATAGTAGATATTTCAAATGCCACAAGAGAGAGCGATTTATTTGATATGGGAATCAGCCCAAGGGGCACACTTGCGATTTTAAAGCTTTCAAAAGCCAGCGCCTTTGTTGATGACAGAGATTACGTGGTACCCGAAGATGTGTTGGATGTTATCAAGCCGGCAACAGCACACAGGGTAGAAATCAGTGACCGTGCTAGGGCTATGAAACTGACCGAAGAGGAAGCAATTTCCGAGGCAATACGCAGACTTAAGGTACCAAAGAGGTAAATATATGAAAAGAATAGGTAATTTTATTTGTTACATAATTGTTTTGCTGTTTATGGGAGGGTTCGCCTATTTTTTTCATAGTTATATCTTAATGCTGGCTGCCTTTGCTTTTTTTGCTGTTCCGTTTATATCTTTCCCTTTGCTTATTATTGCTTCGCATAAATTAAGGGTAAGTTTTGACTTAAATGAAACGGTTGCCAAGAGAAATGAGGAATATACACTTAAGGCAGAGTTTATTAACAGGTCTTTTGTACCTGTGACAAACTGCAATTTTCGCCTGGAGTTAAAAAATGATTATTCCGAAAATACACAAGTCAGATATATGACGGTATCAGTACCGGCATTTGGTAAACGTGTTATAAATATTAATATTAAGCCACTGATGTGCGGAAGGATAAATGCATCGGTCAATGAAGTTAAAATAATGGATTTAATGTCATTTTTTGAGGTCAAGACAGATGTTGGAGCTGACTTTACAGTAAATATTATGCCCAGGCGATTAAGCTCGGATATAACTATGCTTACAGGTGAAAATATAAGTGATGATACGGAAAAAGTTCATAAAGACAATGCCGGCAATGAAATTTTGGACATACGTGAATATGTATCCGGAGATAGTCTTAAAACAATACATTGGAAAGTAAGTGTTAAGCGTGACGAATTATATGTAAAGGTGCGTGGTGATACTTCTCAGGAAAGGACTCTGCTTCTTTTTGAACTTAACAAAGATGATATAAATGGAATTTTGGATGCTGTGTATACCCAAACTTTACGATATGTCAAGCAGGGACTTCCCATAAAGATATGTTGGGCGGGGAGAGGCAGTGAACAACTCTCATCCAACGTTGTATTCGATGAAAAAGATATATATCCTATGTTTACACAGGTATACAATTCCATTGCTTCCAATGCTGAAGAGCATACTTTGTCTGTTGCAAGACGTCAGCTCAGCGGTGGAACGGTATTGTATATTTCTTCATCAGAAAAAGGAGTTACAATGATTAATTTATGAAAAAAATACTTTTGCGTTTTAACAGAAGAACACAAGTTAAATATGAAGAAAAATTGGGAAATGAAAGTGGCATACTTTTTTTGGATACTCCTCGCTCAGACAAGCAAAATGTATTGCTGATGATCCTTATAAAGGCACTTATACTTTTTCTTGCCATAATGGGTAGTATTGACTGTTATATGACCGGATTTGGCATTTCATATGACGCTGTGCTTATTGCGTCTGCTATTGCTGCAATTGCAATTATATATTCTTTTGCAAATACAAATATTGTTTTAACGGCATTGGTTTACAGCGTTATTATTTATTATCTTTCTTTTTTGCTGGAAGACAGATATGAAACCATATCAAGCGGTATTACGGCTATAGTTAATATGAGCTATGATTTGATTAAAGAAAAGTATAAATTTCCTGATGTAGACGGCTTCAGAGAAATTTTGATGGACAGAACCACCACGGTTCCCACTGTTATTATAATAGCATCTATTATTATCGGAATGATGCTTGCTATATTTATATGCAGATTTATGAATGTTCTGGTGGTTATGGTTATGACTTCTTTGCCGCTTTTTGCAGCTCTCTTTTTTGGCGGTATTCCTTCATACAGGGGATTTATTATGCTTACAGCATCTTGGCTGTTGACTGCGGTAGTAAAGTTTAGTGATAAATTTGGGCATATTCGTTTTAAAAACAAGATGACTCCGACATATAAAAAAGGGAAAATATTCTATGCTCAACTTTGTGATGGCTTTTCCATTTTTCAATCACTAGTTCTTATGTTGATAATTGCGGGTTTTACTGTGATGGTGCCATATACACTTTTTACAAGCAATGCCTTTGATAATCTTGTTCCGCAATCGGAAACAAAGCAAGATATTGATTACGCTGTAAGAGATACTATGATTATAGCGTTTTCCAATTACAAAAACTATAAAATAACAAGCTATGCCGGTGCAGGTCAGCTAGGTTTTTATGGCAATGTACAGCCTGATTTTCAAACTGATTTGCAGGTTACCTTGGTTCCGTATACCACTGAAAGAACTTATCTTCGTAGTTTTATCGGTTCAAACTATACATACAGAGGTAATTTGTGGACAAATATATCAAATAAACGTTACTACAACAGGAATGATGCGAATTCTACGGCAGAGGCGATTGCTGACAGTGGTGTAACGGCAAAAGCTCGTATATATAATGTTGCACTTGAAAATTCCCCTGCTTATATGCCATATTATACGGATATAGATGAGAACGATGAATTTGCCTATGCACAGGATGATATTATAAGCAGCAGTCTGGGTGTATCACAAACTTCGGAAGTAACTTACCATCCTTTGGTGGGTGAACTGGCAGACAGCTTAACCAATGAGTATATTACTGACGAGTATAAAAGCTATGTGTATTCAAATTATTTACAAATACCGAAGCAGCTTAAGATAAAGCTGAGTTCACTGTGCAGTGGTGAGGGCTTTAATGCGGATGATGAAAATCTGGAAAAAAAGATATCGGATTTTTTCCAAAACAATTATGAGTATGATTTGGAATCAGGACGACTCCCTTGGAATACTGACTTTGTAGAATACTTCCTTTTTGAAAACAAGAGGGGTGTATGTGCTCATTTTGCCTCTGCTACTACTTTAATATACAGAAGTCTGGGAATACCTGCCCGATATGTTGAAGGGTATGCTATGGATTATCCGATTATTATGCAGGGAACACCTGTTGAAGGTGAAAATGTGAGTGATTGGCTTACGGGAGCTGTGCCTCTTAGCAGCTCGGTTATGCAATTTGACCTTTCGGATTACAATGCACATGCTTGGGTGGAAATATATAAAGATGGTGTTGGTTGGGTTACAGTGGATACTACTCCATATGTTGAGGAAGACAGTGTAAAAGAGGAAACCACACAAAAAAGTATGGGTGAGGAGATTTTAGACTACTTCCAAGAACTCAGGCTTATGCGTATTGAGTATGGAAGCAATCTGGAATTTGCTTCGGCAATTGTTTATTATATTATGCGAATGGCAGTATTTTTGCTGATTGCGGCAGCTGTGATATATATATTAATAAGACCGCTGATGATGATCGGTGTCAGAAATTTAATTGCCCTTAAAGGTGATAAAATTAAAGCTGTCAGACTTATGTACAGTTATGCAAGTAATATTGCTGTTTATTGCAAAGTTATGGAGAAATCCGGATACTACAGAGATTTTGCCAATGCTTTAGTCGGCATAGGTATGTCGGAAGAAAGGGCAGTCCTGCTCTTTAAAATAACGGAAAAGGCTATTTACAGCAAAAACGGAATTACAGACGAAGAATATAAATTACTTAAAAACTGCTATAATGAGTCGGTAAAGTTAATTCTTTTACATGCATCTCCGATTAAACGGCTTTTTGCCTTGATTAAAATAATTAAGTGAGGAAAAATTGATGAGTATACTTACAGTTAAGGATATGAGCCACAGTTTTGGCGGACGAATTATATATGAAGACGTTTCTTTCAGGCTTAACAAGGGTGAGCATATTGGATTTATAGGAGCAAACGGAGAGGGTAAATCAACTTTTATGCGTATAATTACCAATAAGCTTATGCCCGATGAAGGTGTTATTCAATGGTCAAACAGGGTCAGAGTCGGATATCTGGATCAGCATGCGGAGCTTGAAAAGGGGATGAGCATAAGAGATACCCTTAGAACAGCCTTTGATTATTTATACGATGTGGAAAAAGAGTTAAACAGAGTATACGCAAGCATGGGTGATGAAGGTGCAGATATTGATAAATTAATGGAAGAAGCGGCTTCATTACAGGATACACTGGATATGGGGGATTTTTATTCAATAGATACTAAACTTAATGAGGTTGCCTCAGGCATAGGACTTGCGGAAATAGGACTTGATAAGAATGTAGATGACCTTTCGGGGGGTCAGCGCACAAAGGTGTTGCTTGGCAAATTACTGCTTCAGGTTCCTGACATTCTGCTGCTTGATGAGCCAACCAATTATCTTGACGAAGAACATATACTTTGGCTTAAACAATACTTGTTGAACTATGAAAATGCCTTTATCTTAATATCCCACGATATGGATTTTTTAAATGAAGTGGTTAATGTAATATATCATGTGGAAAATGCGCATCTTACACGTTACACGGGTGATTATAAGGAATTTTTAAGAGTATATGAGCTGAATAAAAAACAGCTTGAGGCAGCTTATAACAGACAGCAAAATGAAATTAATCAGTTGCAGGATTTTATAGCAAGGAATAAAGCAAGGGTTGCAACCGCAGGTATGGCAAGGGCAAGGCAGAAAAAGCTTGATAAAATGGACATTATTGAACTTGCTAAAGAAAAACCTAAGCCTGAGTTTAATTTTCTGCACGGAAAGACTTCCGATAAACTCATATTTGAAACCCATGCTCTTGTAATTGGTTATGACAAACCTTTATCTAAACCCCTTAATCTTTTGCTTGAAAGGGGGCAAAAGGTTGCTGTAATCGGTGCAAACGGTATAGGTAAAACTACTTTGTTACGCAGTTTGCTGGGAGAAATTAAACCTATCTCCGGTGATGTTGTAACCGGCGGCAATCAGGAGATAGGCTATTTTGAGCAGGAAATCAAGGAAGCTAATACTAAAACCTGCATTGAAGATCTATGGGAGGAATTTCCTTCTTTTAATCAATACCAAATCAGACAGGCACTTGCAAAATGCGGTCTTACAAGTGAGCAGATAGAAAGTAAGGTATATGTTCTCAGCGGCGGTGAGCAGGCAAAGACAAGATTGTGTAAAATTATGAATAAGCCAAGTAATATACTTGTTCTTGATGAGCCTACAAATCACCTTGATGTAGATGCAAAAGAAGAGCTTAAGCGTGCACTTAAGGAGTATAGAGGCGCAATTCTTATGGTTTGTCATGAACCTGAGTTCTATAGGGATGTTTGCAGTGACATATGGGATGTATCTGCCTTTAAATAGATGATATAGTTGACTTTTATACAGGCATCGGATATAATTTCAATATGTTTAAGAAAATAAATTTTAATATGTAAAATATTGGTAGGGAGTGTTAATATGAAACGATTGATTGCCGCAGCAATGTCTGTCGGTATGATGTTTATCACAGCTGTACCTATGGCTGCTGCAGATGCCGCTGTCAGTGTTCTGCTTGACGGTGAAACGGTTGGTTTTTCAGGTCAACAACCTGTTATAATAGATAACAGAACCCTTATACCTCTCAGAGGCGTATTTGAAAAGATGGGCTATACCATCAGTTGGGAACCTAACACTAAAACAGCTACACTTACAGCTGAAGGTACAACCGTTTCGGTAAGTGCAAACAGTGATACATTTATTGTAAACGGGGAAGTTAAGCCTCTTGATGTGCCTGCGCAGATTATGAACGGCTCCATGATGCTTCCTCTTCGTGCTATAGGTGAAAGCGCCGGAGCAAATGTTACATGGAACGGCGCTGCCAAAGTGGTTGAGATTGATACCAAATCATTGGGAGATGAAGATATAGTACAGGCAAGTGAATATTTTTCGTCATATTCACAGGTTATTGCCTCCCTTGATTCTGTTGAAGCACTTTGCAATGAGCTTAAATCTCTTGAAGGGGAAGTTACTGTTGAACAGCTGCAAGGTTATAAATCAAGACTTAATGATGCATTGAAAACTATTAATTCCGTCAAGGCTGCTGTCAATGAGCTTTCTGTACCTGATTCCATGGCAGAGCTTCATTCTGTCAGGCTTGAGGCGATAGATAAGTTCAGTGAACTTGTCAACCTGCTGATTGATTATTGCGACGGTAAAATAAATAATGAAGAACTTACCGAAAAAATTAATACAATTTCAACAGAGGTTACGGAAATAACAAAGGAAAACAACCGAATTTTTGAAGAATTAGAAGGCGAGTTGCTGGGATGATGTATAGTGATGTAATAAAACTTATGGAGGAGCGTCATTCCGTAAGAAAGTATACCGCCAGGCGGATTGATGGTAATATCAGACAAACTTTACAAGAGTGTGCAGATGAGTGCAACAAAGCTTCTTTACTTAATATTCAGTTATGTTTTGATGAACCAAAAGCCTTTGATACTCCAATATCTCATTATGGCAGTTTCAGCAATGTTAATAATTACATTGCTTTAGTCGGCAAAAAAACAAAAGACGTTTATGAGAAATGTGGTTATTACGGTGAGAAGTTGGTTTTTAAAGCACAGGAGCTTGGACTTAATACCTGTTGGGTTGCTTTAACCTACAGCAAGAAAAAAGTCGGATGCGTTGTTGGACAAGACGAAAGTTTAATTGCTGTTATTGCTTTGGGGTATGGAGCCGAGCAGGGAAAACCGCATAAATGCAAAAGCCTTGAAAAGGTTATGCGTGTTGATGAGAATGCAGAATGGTTTATCAGAGGTGTTAAGGCTGCTATGCTTGCACCCACTGCGGTTAATCAGCAAAAATTTTTCCTTGAAAAACAGGGGAATGCCGTTAAAGCTACAGCCGGATTGGGATTTTACACTAAGCTCGATTTGGGAATTATAAAATACCATTTTGAGATTGCTGCAGGAAAGGAAAATTTTGTTTGGAAATAAAATATTGAAAATTATAAAAGAGCTGCCGCAAATGAATAAGCTAAAATCCATTTGTGTACAGCTCTCTCTTTTTGCATTTAAAGCTTTTTTGCACTAAATTTATGCATATTATGTGAATGCAAAATCCATTAATTGCTACCGTTAAAAGCAAAAATGTTTTGTACTTTATTTGCAAAAAAAGTACCCCATTGATAACATACTTCCATTGCCGCACAATACTTATCTGCAAGTGTAACGGCTATTGATTCCTTATACTTGGGTATACCCCAATATAATGGCCACATATGCTTAAGAATTGCATCCTCTTCATGTGCGGAAAGATCCACAAGAGATTTGGCATTTTCAAGCGCAACCTTGGGGTGGTAAAATGCATGAGGTTCAGGGGTTTCATCTGTATGCCAGTCATAGTGAAACAGATCGTGAAGCATACCTGCTCTGGCAGATGAACGGGGATTGGCGCCGATCACATTGCCTATGCGGTAGCTGTAATATGCTACGTTGATACTGTGCTGCAGCCTGGAGGTGCGAAAATGCTGTTCGTAATTGTCAAGAGACTTAACTTCATCAAGCTCCATCAAGTCGGAAACATAAGAGTTAAACTCCACAGCGTACTTATTTGTGGCATCATCAAGATGAACTCTTGAGCCCAAAGCTTTTTGCATATAACAGATCTCCTTTTATTTGATTATATATAACTTTACTTTGCTCAATTCAAGTATATTATAGCATTATAAATGTATAAAAACAATAGCAATTTATGTTAAGATTTATTAACTTTCTTGAACATTTTCTTCATTAAGTTGTTCCCTATGCTTTTTTTCGTCATATTCATCAGTATCCATTTCAGGAAGATATTTCCTGAATATTCTCATAAACATAAGTGATGTAAGCCAGCAATAGCATCCCACACATATAATAAACAGTATTGGCATCCACATTACGAGCAAAGCTATGGCTATCAAAAGCACAAAACATGTAATGGTGGTGGGGAAATGTCTGATTGCAAGGAAAAAGCTGGTCCTGAGCAAAGCAAAAAAGCCGAGATCCATACGTGACAGTACAGGGTAAACAAATATCAGTACAGCTGTTGCAACGGCAAGCAAAACAAACTGCACAGGGAAAAGGGGAGAGTTTCCCGGAAGTGTAATTATATTTACAAATATAATGCCATATACTACAATAAAGAAAAGAGTTACACCTGTAGCTTGCAGGAAATTTCGTTTAAAACTGCGAAAAAAGTCATGGCTTGCATAACCTTCACGATTGGAAAGCTGCCTTGTTGTAACATAATATACGGCAGTAGTGGCAGCCCCTACAGTTATAATCGGCAGACTTATAACAGTCCACAATAGGGTAAGTATAATTATATCCCACAAAAGGGAGCCGTATTTAAAAAATTTGCCGTCCAAGTCAAAAAATTTGCTCATAAAAATTTAGCCTCCTTATCTACTATAAATTATACAGCAAAATTATAAACATATCAACTCTCAGATTTGAATAAAATATAAAGATTATTTGTAGGAGGTAATTTCGTTGGAAGTAATGGAAATAAATGTTAACGAACGGCTTGGCTCTCTTAAGGTCGAAGTCTTTGACCGCACTGTAGCAAGCCCTGTTGCAAACGCATCTGTTATTATCAGGATGCCAAATACGCAAAATATCATTGAAGAGCTGTTTACCGACAGCTCCGGGCAAACACCTGTTGTACAGCTCGTAGCACCACCGGAGGAGTATTCTATTGATGAAAATTCACCAAAACCCTACAGTGAATATGATATAGTTGTAAGTGCGGATGGCTATGCCGATGAAACTGTATTCGGTGTACAAATATTTGCCGGTTCCCTTGCTCTGCAAAGTGTATACTTGGGCAGAGTGGGAGATGAAAGCATTACCGTCACACCGCCTGTTCTTTGGGGAGATTATCCGGAAAAGATTCCGGAAGAAGAGGTAAAAGAGATACCTCCGGAAACAGGATTTGTTGTGCTTGACCGGGTAGTTATACCTGAATATATAGTTGTCCATGACGGTGTGCCAAGTGCAGATGCTCAAAATTACTATGTACCCTACAAAGATTATATAAAAAATGTAGCTTCAGGCGAGATATATTCCACTTGGCCTGTAGAAGCTATTAAAGCTAATGTCCTTGCCATCAACTCCTTTACACTTAACAGAGTTTTTACAGAATGGTATCGCAACAGAGGTTACGATTTTACCATAACAAGCTCAACCAGATATGACCAATATTTTAGCTATGGCAGAACTATATACGAATCCATAAGCGATATTGTCGATGAACTTTTTACAACTTATATAAAACGGGAAGGACAGAGACAGCCTCTTTTTGCACAATACTGCGACGGAAGAAGGGTTCAGTGCCCGGGATGGCTGACTCAATGGGGCAGTGCTGAGCTTGCAGAGGACGGTATGTCTGCCATTGAAATACTCAGATATTTTTACGGAAATGATGTATATCTTGATGCCGTGGAAAAAGTATCCGGTATACCTGTCAGTTATCCCGGGGCGCCGCTTTCAATAGGCAGTACAGGTGATGATGTGCGTACAATACAACGGCAGCTTAATTCCATTGCATCTACCTACACTGCAATACCGAGAGTCAGAGTTGACGGAATATACGGAGCCGCAACAGAAAGTGCGGTAAGGGTTTTTCAGGAAATATTTAATCTGCCTCAAACAGGTATAGTTGATTTTTCAACGTGGTATGATATTAGTGAAATATATGTTGCAATAGAAAAATTAGCAGAACTTTAATATGTAACCTTGACACCAAAGGGGCTGACTTCTGAACAGCCCCTTTACCTATCAATATCAGCGGCTTGTTTCTTCGCCGCCGTCAATCATATCACCTACACCGTTTGCTACCGAGCCTGCTGCATTGCCAAGATCTTTGCCGATATCTTCGGCAGCATTACCTACATCATCGGCAGCATTTCCCAAATCATCGCCAACCGAATTCCCTTCATCCGTTATTCCCGTATCACCGTCAGTATTACCTCTGTCATTTGTAACACCTTCGTTCATATAGTTATCGGTACTTTCTTCCGAATAGTTATCACTTGTTTGCTCATTATATTCTGTAGTGGTTTCATTGTTTCTGTCGGTGCTGCTGCCACAGGCAGTTAATGAAGCTGCAAGCGAAATAACTGTTAAGCCCAACACAAATTTAGCTTTCATCATTATCCTCCTTACTGATATTTTGCTGCAAGCTTATTATATGTAGATTGGGACAATTTATAATTGATAATATTTACCTAATGTTTTATAATAAAGAAAAAAGCTTTTTGAGGGAGTGATTTTATGAGAAAGTGTGGTATTTTATTGCATCCTACGTCATTACCAGGCAGGTATGGTATAGGTGATTTGGGCAAGTCGGCTTATCATTTTGCTGATTATTTGGAAAAAGCGGGACAAAGTCTTTGGCAGATACTACCGCTTGGTCACACAGGTTTTGGAGATTCTCCTTATCAAAGTTTTTCGGCTTTTGCAGGCAATCCACTTATTATCAGTCCGGATTTATTGGCAGAAGACGGATATTTATCGGAAAAGGATATAAGCAATGTACCGAATTTCAATGATGTAAAGGTAGACTACGGTGCCGTGCAAACATATAAAGAGGGATTGTTAAAAAAAGCTTTTTTAAATTTTAAAAAGTCTGACAAAGATTATAAGAGCTTTTGCCGAAAAAATTCATTTTGGCTTAATGATTATGCTTTGTTTATGTCTCTTAAAAATTATTTTATCCAAAAACGTAAATTTGAGTATGAAAGCAGGGAGTATAAAGCATATTACAAACAGACGGTCAAAGCTTTGGGAGAAAACGGTGTAAAGGACTGTTATTACGGTGCAAGCTGGAATTCATTTCCCGAGGATATTAAAAAGCGAGAGGATTCGGCAATCAAAAAATATACTAAGCTTTTGAAAGATGATATAGATTTCTATAAATTTATACAGTATGTTTTCTTTAAGCAATGGATAATGTTAAAAAAATATGTAAACGATAAAGGAATCGAAATCATAGGAGATATACCGATATTTGTGGCAGCCGACAGTGCTGATACTTGGGCACAAAGGGACTTGTTTTATATAAATGAAAAAGGATTTCCTACAGAGGTTGCCGGTGTTCCTCCGGATTATTTCAGCGCTGATGGTCAGCTGTGGGGCAATCCTTTATATGACTGGGATAAACATAAGGAAGATGGATACAGTTGGTGGATAAAACGTGTTGAGGCTGTGCTTGAATTGGTTGATTTTGTTCGTATAGATCATTTCAGAGCCTTTGAAAGTTACTGGTCAATTCCTTACGGCGCTAAGACAGCGGTGAAAGGCAAGTGGAAAAAGGGACCTCAGCGAGAAGTTTTTGATGCTATCAGCAATCGTCTCGGAGGTTTAAATATTATAGCGGAAGATTTGGGTGATCTTAATCCGGAGGTGGGTATACTGCGAGATGGACTGGGACTGCCCGGGATGAAGATTTTACAGTTTGCCTTTGACAATCATGGAAATGATTATTTGCCACACAACTATACAACTGATAACTTCGTAGTATATACCGGTACTCATGATAACGATACAACAAAAGGGTGGTATGAGAGTACAAATGAGGAATGTCGTGATTATGCAAGACGTCTTATGCAGGTTTCCGGTGACGATATAAGTTGGGATTTAATCAGGCTTGCTGTTTCATCAACAGCTAAGTATTGCGTAATACCGATACAGGATGTACTCTGCCTTGGAAGTGAAGCCAGAATGAATACTCCCGGTGTTGCCTCCGGAAATTGGCAGTTCAGATTTAAAAGTGAACAGCTGACTGATGAAAGCGCAGAGGGACTTCGCTATTTGTGTGATATTTATAACAGATTACAAAATTAGGATAATATTAAACAAGCTCCCGATAAAAAGCAGCAGGCTTTAGTCGGGAGCTTTAGTGATTAATTTATAGCTTTTCTTGAATCATTAAGCAATTCCATTTTCATTTCATAATAATCAGGAGTCATATCCATATAGTGTATATGGGGATTTTCAAATCTTTGCTCTTCAACCCATATTTCCTTATCCAGTTGCTGCCTTACATAGTCGGCTATATCTTTAACATTTTTCCGTTCATAAACTACTTGACCGTTAAGTATAACGGGAACCTGCAGTTCCTTGGCTGTAAATCCCTCAAAGTAGCGGTTTTTCCAAGGCTTTTTCGGATCTATATATCTGAATGGTTTGCTTAAATCCACGGTTTCATCTGCTTTTGCAATCAGGTCAGCCACAGCACTGCCATATGTATCATATATGCGGTAGACCTTTTTTAATCCGGGATTTGTAATTTTTTCAACATTTTCCGAAATTTTAATTCTTGGTACAAAAACACCGTTTTCCTCAACAGCGGCAAGTTTATACACTGCACCGAAAACAGGCTCGGATCTGGCGGTAATCAGCCTTTCTCCTACGCCCATACTGTCAACCTTTGCACCTTGATTAATAAGAGAGGTGATGGTAAATTCATCAAGACTGTTGGATATAATAATACTACAGTCCTCAAGCCCTGCCGCATCCAGCATTTTACGCGCCTTTTTACTGAGATACGCCAGGTCTCCGCTGTCAATTCGGATACCTTTAAGTTGCTTCCCCATGGGTTCCAAAACTTCTTTTGCAACTTTAATAGCATTTGGTACTCCGCTTTCGATAACATCATAGGTGTCGACAAGCAGTACTGTATTATCGGGATAAAGTTCAGCATATCTCTTAAAGGCATCGTATTCATCTTTATAAAACATTACCCAGCTATGTGCCATTGTACCGCTTACAGGTATGCCAAACATTTTGCCGGCAAGGACTGTGGCGGTAGATACGGCTCCGCCTATATAGGCTGCTCTTGCTCCGTAAACAGCAGCGTCCATATTGTGGGCTCGTCTTGCTCCAAAATCGGATATCGCCCTTCCGTTTGCTGCATTTACAATTCGCCTTGTTTTTGTGGCAATTAAAGACTGGTGATTAACTTGCAGCAACAGGGCTGTTTCAATGAGCTGTGCATCTATAAGAGGTGCAATTACGGTTATAATGGGTTCATTCGGATACATAACTGTACCCTCAGGAAAAGCGTACATATCACCGGTAAACTTAAAATCAGATAAAAAACTCAAGAAGTCCTCATTAAAAATATTAAGTTTTCTGAAATATTCAATATCGCTACTATCAAAATGAAGGTTTAATATATAATCGATTACTTGTTCCAATCCCGCAAAAATCGCAAAACCACCATCATCGGGATTTTTTCTGTAAAAAACATCAAATGCAACTCTGGTTCCTTTGTTATGTTCTTCATAGTAACCGTTGCTCATGGTCATTTCATAAAGATCCATAACCATAGACAGATTGCGTGCCATATCTTGTGTTTGCATATTATATTACCTCACAATTTCTATTTGCGCCGTTTCCATAGCCTTTAACGCTGCTTTATGACTTTCCTCACTTACGCAGGCGCAGCAATCGGCACGTACAATTATTTTTGTTTCCGGCAAAAAAGCCTTTAGCAGCATTGCATTGCTTATAACACAAATAGAGGTGCAGACACCTATAAGTTCAATGCTTTCAATATCTTTTTCCTTGCTAAGCTGTTCAGCAAGTTCAACACTGCCAAAAGTATTCTTTTTGAAACAATTAACTGCGTATGGCTTGAGTGGCTCAATAATTTCCCACCCCTGCGTATTTTCAATGCAGTGCTTTACAGGCAGATACTTGCCCTCTTGTGTATTGAGATAATTATCATAATGAGTATCCAAAGTAAATATAACTTTACCGTCAAATTCGGAAGTTCTTTTTACGACCCTATCTATAATTGATCTTGCGGCTTCACTGCCAAGACATCCGTATATAAAGTCGTTTTGCATATCAACCACAATCAGATATTTACTCATCTTGATCAACTCCTTTATATGTATAAATATCGCCTGAGATATTTTTAATATATCCTTGCATTAGTTGTTTAATGTGAGACAGTTCAATGTTTTTGTCGGTTAGGGTATTATACATTTTTTGCATATCAGATAAACTGAATTGCTTTGGCATCAATTCAAGTAAAAGTTCGGAACTGTAATGAACAGTCTCTTTTAAATGTTGTAAGGCACAGGTGATTAATTGGGCATGATCAAATGCAAGACCATTGTCTTCTTTAATAATCTGCGTTATTTTATGGGGCAATTTACCATTGTTGACAAGGTAATCCATATATTTATATGTAATAATTTCATTGCCGTTTGTAAGCTGTACTTTGCGATAGTTTGCAGCATCTATTTCAAACCAATCCGCCGCAGCTGCATCATCCCCGGCTGTGGGTTTTACGTTTACACCGTCAGTCAGTGCAAGATAGACCACAGAGATAACCCTCATTCTTGGGTCACGCTTTGGTTCACTTACGGTACAGAGCTGTTCAATATATATATTATCAATTCCTGTTTCTTCCTTCAGCTCACGTCTTGCAGCAGCTTCACATGATTCATTAATGTCCACAAATCCACCGGGAAGTGCACGGCAAAATATATATGGATGGTTACCCCGTCTGATAAGCAGTATTTTTAACTTATCAAATTTATCATTTGGCGCAAACAATACTATATCTGCGGTGACTGATGGTCTCGGATAATTTTTTGGCTGATAGGCTGCCAAAAATTCTGCTTCCGTTAAACCATCTTTATTCTTAAATGTATTCATTCTTTATTAAACCTCGGTCTTATATTCCTCAATGGTATGGTTTTGCATAACTTTACCGGAAGGGCTGTAATTAATTTGTATTAATAACAAACCAAGCATTTTACAATGGATTAATTATACCTCTATGAAATAGCGAATACAAGCTAAATTTTTATAAAAGAAAGGCATAGCTTTTTTTTAAGGATATTCTTCTTAGCCGTCATTTAGGCATAATATTCTTCATATAATTTGACAAGTTGTTGGCGTATTTTTTTTATGCTAGATTGGT
>CALWRD010000147.1 GCA_944383875.1 uncultured Clostridia bacterium
ACTTTACCCTGTCCACTTCCAGGGAAAATCTTTTTAATATTACCTCTATGGTAAATGATGCTTTAAGTGCAAGCAAAGTTAAAAGCGGCATTGCCGTTGTCTTTTGTCCGCATACCACCGCAGGCATAACCATTAACGAAAATGCAGACCCTGATGTTGTCAAGGATTTTTTGCTGGGAATGGACAAGGCTTTTCCCGACAGAACGGAATTCAGACACGCCGAAGGCAACTCCCATGCACATCTGAAAGCAAGCTGTGTAGGTGCAAGCGAAACCGTCATAATAGAAAACGGCAAACTGCTGCTGGGCACCTGGCAGGGAATTTACTTCTGCGAATTTGACGGACCTAGGACAAGAAGTTTTTATGTTAAAATAATTGGAGACTAATTATCCTCGGGGCTTTTACAAGCCCCTTTCTTCCAAAAAATAATTGACATTATTACCTTATTAAGCTATAATTTTAAAGATATACGATTATACAATTTATAATGAAGGGAAGATTATTGATGGCGGAAGAAAAGAAGATTATACTTACCTCCGAAGGTCTTAAAAAGCTTGAGGATGAGCTTGAAAACCTCAAAGTAGTCAGACGTGCCGAGGTAGCTGTCAAGATTAAGGAAGCCAGAAGTCAGGGTGACCTTTCAGAAAATGCCGAATATGATGCAGCTAAAGAAGAGCAGGCTGAAATCGAATCAAGGATTGTAACCATCGAAAAAATGCTCCGTAACGTAGAAGTTATTGAGGAAAATGAGCTTAATAACAATAAAATCAATCTGGGTAACAAAATCAAACTTTATGATGAGGAGTTTGAGGAAGAGGTTGTATATACTCTGGTAGGTTCCGCCGAAGCCGATCCACAGGCAGGCAGGATTTCCAACGAGTCTCCTCTCGGCGTTGCACTGATAGGTCACGGTGTTAATGACGAAATCGAAGTAGAAGCACCTGACGGTATTGTTAAGTACAAAGTTCTTGAGATACAGTAATTTTAGGAGAATTTAAAATGGCAGAAAATGAGAATGTAAAAAATCAGCAGCCTGCGGAAGGCAAGGCTTTGTCCGAATTGCTGAGGATAAGGCGTGAAAAGCTTGCTGAGCTTCAGGCTAATAATATGGATCCCTTTAAAATAGTTAAAGCAGATGTTACACATCACAGCAAGGAAATTATTGATAATTTTGACGAGCTTGAAGGCAAAACCGTATCCATAGCCGGCAGACTTATGAGCAAACGAGTTATGGGTAAGGCAAGCTTCTGCAACGTCCTTGACAGAGACGGCAGCATACAGTCCTACGTAACAAGGGATGAGCTCGGCACCGAAGAGTATCAGCGTTTTAAAAAGCTTGATATAGGTGATATCGTTTCCATTACAGGTGAAGTATTTAAAACCAAGACAGGTGAAGTTTCAGTAAGAGCAAACAAGGTTATACTTCTTTCCAAGAGTTTGCAGATACTTCCCGAAAAATTCCATGGACTTAATAATCAGGATTTAAGATACCGTCAAAGGTATGTTGACCTTATTGTTAACCCTGAAGTAAGGGAAACATTTTTCAAGAGAAGCGCAATTATCAAAGCTGTCAGAAATTATCTTGACAGTCGTGAATTTCTTGAGGTTGAAACACCTGTGCTTCAAACCATACCCGGCGGTGCATCTGCAAGACCTTTTATTACACATCACAACACGCTTGATATAGATATGTATATGCGCATTGCACTTGAGCTTCCTCTTAAAAGGCTCATTGTAGGCGGTCTTGAAAGGGTATACGAAATCGGTCGTGTATTCAGAAACGAAGGTATGGATACCAAGCATAACCCTGAATTTACACTGATAGAGCTTTATCAGGCATATACCGATTACTATGGTATGATGGACATTACCGAAGGACTTATTAAGTATGTGGCAAAAGAGGTTGCCGGCACACTTAAAATCAATTATCAGGGTGTGGAGGTCGACCTTGAAAAGCCTTTTGAACGTATCACCATGCTTGAGGCGGTTAAAAAATATTCCGGTGTTGACTTTGAACAGGTAGAAACTCTTGAACAGGCAAGGGCGCTTGCAAAGGAACACCATATAGAATATGAGGAAAGACACGGTAAGGGCGATATACTTAATCTTTTCTTTGAAACCTATGTTGAAGAAAAGCTTATACAGCCTACTTTCCTTATGGATCACCCCGTGGACATTTCACCCCTTACCAAGAGAAAGCCGGATAAGCCTGATTATACAGAGCGTTTTGAGCTTTTCATTGTAGGTCGTGAGTTTGCAAATGCTTACAGTGAATTAAATGATCCTATCGACCAGAGAAAACGCTTTGAGCATCAGGAGGAGCTTCGTGCACAAGGTGATGACGAGGCAAATATGATCGATGAGGACTTCCTCACCGCTCTTGAATACGGTATGCCTCCTACAGGCGGTATGGGGATGGGTATAGACAGACTGGTAATGCTCTTTACCAATGCCTCTACTATCAGAGAGGTGCTACTGTTCCCAACAATGAAGCCACTTGATAAGTAATTAATATTAAATTAAACAGGCGATATTCTTTCAATTTGAAAGCATATCGCCTGTTTGTATATTATTTACAAAGTATTTTCTTTATTACATAGTCTTATCCAATGCTTTATTCTTTTTTACAACAGAAACAACAGTTTCAACAGCAACTAAAATAGAAAGGATAATAAGCACAAGAGAAACAACAGGTATAGCCTGATTTCCTTCTTTAAGCACCCAACCTTGATATACACCAAGACAAAGTGCCCAGTTAGACATAATAAACATAAATATTGCAGGAATCAAGGTTACAAGCCAAACCTTTGAATTCTTTCTTGTGCTGTACAGCCAAATAGTAACACCTATGAGCGCAAGTGCGGCAAGAAGCTGATTGGATGCACCAAAGGTATTCCAGAATGTCTGCCAAGCATACTGTACCTGACCGCTATCATCTGCCTTAGTCTGGAAGATAAAGAAGATAGGCACACCTACAGTCAATACTGTACCCAAGATTTTACCCTTCATATCTCTCCATCCTGTTATCTCTTCGATTATGTATCTTCCAAGGCGTGTACATACATCAAGAGTATCATATACAAAGGTGGTAAACGCCATAAGACCGAAACTGATACCAAAGGATGCGGGTATACCTATAAGCTCCATAAAGCTGCCGATACCGGAAGCATAAATAAAATTAGGGGCTTTTGTAACCATTTCGTCATCCGAACTTAATATCATAACACAGACTATGGAAACAACCGCAACCATACCTTCCAGAAGCATTGCGCCGTATCCTATGGGCTTTGCATCCGTTTCCTTATACAGCTGCTTACTTGTAGTACCCGATGAAACCAGTGCATGGAAGCCTGAACAGGCACCACAGGCAATAGTAATAAATAGGAATGGGAACAGACTGTTTGTAGGTGATGGATTGTCGGGGAGCTTAAAAGCCGGGAATTCAACCTGATAACCACCGAAAACAACACCGATAGCCGCAACTATAAGTGCTATGTAAAGGAAATATCCGCCCAACGCACCTCTTGGCTGAAGCAAAAGCCACATAGGTACCATGGCTGCAATAAGGCAATACGCAAGGATAAGTACACCCCATACCTTCTGAGCCGTAACAGCATCTGCTACAGGTAATTCAACGGGTATATATTTTCCCGCCCATATAGCAACAGCTACCAAAGGAATAAATATAACTATAGCAATGCCTTCCTTAAGCTTTGCAAATCTTATAAGAAGTCCCATAATAATAGGCAGTATAAGATACATAATGGACGAGCTTGCTATAGCTGCACCGGCAACCTCTTCACCGTTTTCAAGAGTAACTATACCCTGAAATGATGTGGCTGTAGTATCTGTGAAGGCTACGATAACATAGACAATAGTTATCCAGATAAAAGCCATAAACAATCCCCATGCTCTTGGAGAAACATAGTCCCTTACAACTTCCGAAATGGATTTTGCCTTGTGTCTGACAGAGGCAACAAGTGTACCCATGTCATGAACGCCGCCCACAAAGACAGAACCTATAAGCACCCATACCAAAGCAGGAACCCAGCCAAAAAGTATAGCTGCCTGAATCGGTCCGGTAATTGGACCGGCTGCCGCAATGGCAGAGAAATGCTGTCCCAAAAGCATACCTTTCTTTTCAGGTACATAATCCACGCCGTCATTCATCTCCTGTGAAGGAACGGGATTGTTGTCATCCAGTTCAAACACATTCTTGGACAGGAACCTTCCATAGGTCAGATAGCCTATTCCCAAAAATAAAGCGCATCCAACTACAATCAGTAATACCATAATAAAAACCTCCTTTAGATATCTCACCGAGTGCCATGTATGCTTTTGTGCATGCAAGACAAATTGTTCACCTAAATACAATCCCACTTCAAATGTAGCCTTACGTCCAAATAAGCAGAATTACCGCCCCTAAGGTGAAAAACCTCGGTTACTTAATTTTGATTATAGCAAATGCATCAAACCATTACAACGTGAATTATTAACTAAATTTTGCCTGATTATTTGTTAAATATTTAACTTCTAATCTTTCTTAATCATTTTATGAAATTAATTGATTATCAATGAATAGATTAATTCTTTTGATGTTTCACCGCTTTTGGGATACGTTCTCATTCCATCATCACTCTCTAACTTAAGCCCGATTTTTCCATTAATTTATAAGAATTAATATTTCTGCAATCGCAGTGAGCAGTTAGTTTTAACACTTTTAATTCATTTATAGCAAAATCCTTTAGTGCCAACGCAGCTTCCAGTGCAAAACCTTTTTTCCAATACTTTTTATTAATAATCCAACCCAGCTCTCCCACAGTTCTTTCTTCATTTAATGCAATGGAAACATTTCCTATTTGTTCCCCATTAAATACAACTGCAAATTCATAAAAAATTGGATTATCTTTTTTCCATTCCTCCGTAACCTTAGATAAAAATTGTAATGTTTCTTCTTTAGACTCGTCCGGTAAATGAACCATGTATCTGGTATTTGCCTCATCGGAAAAGTATGTATAAACTGAGTACAAATCACTGATATCCAGCGGACGTAATAACAATCTGTTTGTTTTTAATTCGCAATACATCAAATATCTCCTTGCATAAATCCTTTTTTATCTGTTTACCTTATTTATTTTCCTTCACCCTATACCAATAATCATATGCCAACTTGTAGCCAATATTTTCATACATATTTATTGCTCCGTTATTTGTTGATGAAACCTGTAAATAGCTTTTATTTATTCCCATAAGTTTAGCCTGTCTCATAATTTCTTTGCAGATGTCGCTTCCGTAACCTTTTCTCCTGAAATTTTCATCAACACGTATATCAAACAAACCCACATATCCTCTCTCAATAATTCCCAAACCACAGGCAACAAATTTGGCATCCTCATAAGCAGACGCACAAATAACAGGTCGATTAATTGATTTTGTAATCTGTATAGCAATACCCTTATCTGAATCCGAATTTATTCCATCCAACTTAATAAAATCATTAATCCACCTGTCATCAACAGAAAATGTACACCTTATTTTTGTATTTTCCACGTAGTTGCCCTTAAGCTCTGCAACATATATCTTTGATAATGCCTTTTTTTCATATCCTCGTCTTTCCAAAGCGCTGTCCAAACCTTTTTCCACAGCCTCCGTCAATTTATAAATACAAGGAAGACCTTTTTCATAATACCTTTTTTTACATTCTTTTATTTTATTTTTTATCTGCACAGAAGACAAATATAAGGGACTTATCGAATTTGCACGATATGTATATCCGTTTGCGTATCGCAGGATCCACCTATCATATATTTCAGTGAATAAAGCAGGATGAGCATTCATTGAAATTTCTTCCAACATTATAATCTCATTTGTTTTCATCTTTTATTCCTCCCTGTATGTTTGCCGCTTTTCAAAAACTTTGCAATGCTTCTCATACTCACATGAAAAAGGACAAAATCTTAATTAAAAAATATGTTTAATGTTATTTATAGCGACAATTATATCATAACTTCATCAAACATTAAATACAGAAACAAAACTTTTGCATTACTAAAAATTATTGCAAATCATTAACATAACTTAGAGGCTGTACATATTATGGATTAGACCCAAAAGAAAGGAGGTGTTGATATGGAAGCTGATAACAAATCAAAGGATTGGGATAAACAAAAGCACGTACACGAAGTACTCGGCAGTACAGCCGTAGTTGACCAGTGCGGTGAGGAATGTCACAATCACCGCTTCGCCACTATATCCGGTGAGGCAAAGAAAAAGGGTAACAGTCATGTGCATGAAATTAAGTTCCGCACTGATTTTTCCGATGGGCATTACCATGAATTTTGCGGCGAATCCTCACCTGCCATTGATGTAGGGGGCGGCAAGCATGTACACTTTGCAAGCGCTTATACTGAGTGTGAGGATGGTCACAGGCACAAATTCCAGGTTGCATCATTAATTGACAGCCCAACCGACTTTAAATGTGATTAATTAGTCGCAGGCGTCCCTTTATTATAAGGGGCGTTACATATTAAAGGAGCCTCTTAACCTGTTAAGAAGCCCCTTTAATCTTTCAAAGTGCCATTTTATAAATAGCAAGCATATCCGCTTCATGGAGCACCTTTGCAGAACCTTTGCTTCCTCCTGCTGCAATGCTGCACCTATGTGCAAGCTCCTTAAGCTGCTCATCGGTAGGGTGTATCCCTAACTCAGACATGGAAGTCGGCATATTTATTTCACGGAAAAATTCCTCTGTTTTTTCAATTCCCTTAAGAGCAATCTCTTCTTTAGAGCCGTTGTCAAGCACATTCATAACTTTTATTGCAAAACGATAAAAACGTGGCAGACAGTCCTTATAAACATATCTTGCCCAACTACCCCATAAAGCTGCTAGACCCGCACCATGTGCAACATCAAACATACCGCCTATTTCATGTTCCAGACCATGGGTAGCAAAATCATTACCGCCGTTTCCACAACCTGTAAGACCATTATGGGAAAGACTGCCTGCCCACATAACTTCTGCCCTTGCATCATAGTTTTTGGGATCTTTGGCAAGAATTTTTGCATTTAAAATTACAGTGCGCATAAGACCCTCTGCAATACTGTCGGTAATTTCCATATTTCCTTTTGATGTAAAATATCTCTCCATTGTGTGCATTAAGATGTCTGTACAACCACAGGAAGTCTGATAATCAGGAAGTGTCATTGTAAGTTCGGGATTCATTATTGCAAATACGGGACGGCACAGGTCACTGTTGCAGCCACGCTTTATACCTCCCTCATCCTTTGTTATAACAGAGGAATCACTCATTTCACTGCCGGTTGCCGCAATAGTCAAAACAACTCCTATAGGGAGACAAGCCTGCGGCGTACGCTTCCTGTCATAAAAATCCCATACATCACCTTCGTTAGCCACACCGTAGCCTATAGCCTTGGCAGAGTCTATGGCACTTCCGCCGCCTACCGCAAGAATAAAATCAACCCCCTCCTTCTTGGCAAGCTCAATACCCTTGTACACCAGAGATAATCTCGGATTTGGCACTGCTCCACCAAGTTCGATATAATTAATTTTCGCTTCATCTAAAGATTTTTTTATTCTATCTAAAAGTCCTGTACGTTTTACACTGCCTGTTCCATAATGTAAAAGTACTTTTTTACACATTTGTGCCTTAACCATATCTCCTACCTGATTTTCCGTATCCTTGCCAAAAATGACTTTAGTTGGAGTATAATAAGTAAAATTATTCATATTATTCATCCCTTCAGTACATATACTTAATCTTTTTGTACCACCACGACACAAAAAGATTATTCTGTTCATTTAATTATACAGTTAATCTCTTCTCTTTTCAATATTATACTTTTGTACAAAAAAAAGACCTCTCAAAAGAGAAGTCCTTTTGCAAGGCGACACCCGGATTTGAACCGGGGATCAGGGAGTTGCAGTCCCACGCCTTAGCCACTTGGCTATGTCGCCACATATAATCAGAACTTTTTGACTTCATCAAAAAGTCGGCTTCGCCGCCCGGATTGCTTTCTTCCGGTTCATAATAAAAATGCTTCTTTCTTTAAAAGAAGCCAGCTTTGCATAAGCAAAAGCAATGACCCGTGGGGGAATCGAACCCCCGTTTTAGCCGTGAGAGGGCCACGTCTTAACCGCTTGACCAACGGGCCATTTTATAGGAAGGAAAACTTCCTGAGCTCCCCGAGTAGGATTCGAACCTACGACCCTCCGGTTAACAGCCGGATGCTCTACCGCTGAGCTATCGAGGATTACAACGCATTAATTTTAACATAACCTTTACACTGTGTCAAGTTATTGTTAAAACTAATTTTACGAAGGTCTTATACCTTCAAAACTGAAAACAAACACTTAGAAAACTTTAACCGTTACCTTGCGGCGTATATCCTTCCTTGGTTAAGCCCTCGATTTATTAGTATTGGTCAGCTGAACACATTACTGTGCTTACACCTCCAACCTATCAACCTCGTCGTCTTCAAGGAATCTTACTTCTTTCGAATGGGAAATCTTGTCTTGAGGGGGGCTTCACGCTTAGATGCCTTCAGCGTTTATCCCT
>CALWRD010000148.1 GCA_944383875.1 uncultured Clostridia bacterium
TTATCATAATAGGTTATTGTTTCAATGCCTGTTTGCATCCTTAAAGTATCAATTATGTCTTTGTTATTTACAACTATCTCCGTATCCCCTAATGATGACAAATCCCGTACTGCTCGTGCAGCTGCACTTATTTCTTCATAGATAAGCATGGGAGGCTTAATATATTTCGCTTTTTCAATAAGTTTTTCGGCATTATTTTTAAGCGTCTCAATCTCATCTATAATATCCTTTACAGGCGTATCTTCGCAACAGGTTCGCATAATCAGACCAAACCCGTCAGGCAGTATTTCGGATGCAAGTTTCTTAAGTTCATTTCTCTTTTCTTCATTCCTTATTTTCTTAGAAACTCCTATTCCGCAGTCATTTGCTATCAAGACACTGTATCTGCCGGTAAAGTTCAGTCTTGTGGTGACTACAGCTCCCTTTTCATCAACAGCAGGCTTCGACAGCTGAACAAGAATGCTGTCACCTTCCTTGATACGGATTTTACCTTTTTCATTGAAAATAGCAGACTCTTTATTAATATCCGGTTGTAAAAAGGCTGTCCTTTTATCTCCTATTTCAATAAAAATGAATTGTCCCTTAAGAACCTTAGCAACACGTCCCACATATATATTACCCGGTTCAAAACCGTCATCACTTTCATATATTATTTCGGTCAGCTCACCGTTTTCCTTTAATGCGGTTCGTGTTTTAACAGAAAGTCCATCAATATAAATTACGTTCATCAAATCACCTTACAGTGTCAAAAATCCTTCTTCGGCATTTCCCT
Organism: uncultured Clostridia bacterium; assembly: GCA_944383875.1. Classification (GTDB taxonomy): domain Bacteria; phylum Bacillota; class Clostridia; order Lachnospirales; family CAG-274; genus CALWRD01. The sequence continues at coordinate 773 of CALWRD010000148.1, forward strand.
TAAGCAACTCAAGTCTTTCAATAACAAGTTTAGTCAGGTCAAAGCTCAAACAGTTTTCTCTGTATATATACTCACAAACCAACTCCGGCTTAAGATTATTTGCGCTGCCTGTTGCAATACGCATATTAAGCACCGTAAATTCTTTCGAATTATCAGCACCCAGACTATATATATTGGGACGAATATTAACAAGTTTTGTTTTTCTCTTGCTTGTTCTTTCAATCTCCAATGTTTCCTGTGACAACAATTTATTTATAATTTCATCCGCATTGTCTAATTTAATATCAAGCTTAACCCTGTAATCTGCAGCACTGACTATAGCAGCCCCTGTTTTTTCGCCTTCGGAAAGCTTTCTTGCCGACGTAACAACAACACCTTTATTCATTACGGAGTTAAGCCTATTGATTATATCGTCTTCATTCATTTCCTCGGTAAACTCTATATCAACATATTCACCGTAACCATAACTTCCCAAAGCAAGCGGCACGGCAAAACTCATTTGCTGATGAGGATTAAAGCCCTTTGAATAAGCTATAGGCATCTGTGCTCTTTTAATGGCACGCTGAAAAAATGTCATTAAATCCAAATGACCTATATAAATCATCTTATCCTTTTTTTCAAATCTAAGCCGATACTTACTCAAAGCATACACCCCCTCCGAAAGATGCAGCGCCACAGCCTGCACATTTAGTTCGACAGTTTGGTGTAACAACTTCCTGATTTGCTCTCTCCGCTTCCTTTATAAGAAAACTCTTGCTGACACCTATCGAAATATGATCCCAAGGAAGAACCTCGTCATAACTTCTCTCCCTTGTGGCATAGAAATCCTTTGAAAGTCCGGTATCTTCAAATGCCTGCATCCATGCATCATATTTAAATAATTCATTCCAACTGTCAAACTTTGCCCCAAGCTCCCATGCACGGTATATAAGAGCAGAGGTTTTTCTGTCACCTCTTGCCAAAACCGCCTCAAGGGAACTAAGCTCAGGTTCGTGGTAGTTAAACTTAACCTGTTTTTTTGACATATGGGTCTTTACAAACTTTTGCTTTGCAAAAAAATCCTCTACACTCGCCTGTCCTACCCACTGGAAAGGTGTAAAAGGCTTTGGAACAAAACATGATGAGCTTACTACAACCGAAACCTGTCTGTTTCCCCTGACTTCCTGTGGCAGCGAATAATACTCATCAACTATTTTATTTGAAAGATCAACTATACCCATAAGATCTTCTTCGGTTTCCGTGGGCAAACCAACCATAAAATACAGTTTAACCCTGTTCCAACCACCCTCAAAAGCAAGCTTTGAACCGTTTAATATTTCATCTTCGGTAATTCCCTTATTAATTACATCTCTGAGCCTTTGAGTACCTGCTTCCGGGGCGAAGGTAAGGCTTGACTTTCTGACCTCCTGTACCTTTTGCATAAGGTCAAGATTAAAGGCATCAATCCTAAGGGAAGGAAGAGAAACATTTATATTATCTTTGGAATACAAATCCAGTAAACCGTTCGCCAGATTTTTAAAATCAGTATAATCCCCTGTTGAAAGACTTGTAAGACTTATTTCATCGTGTCCCGAATACTTAACCAACGATTTTGAACATTCCAAAAGCCTTTCGGTACTCTTTTCTCTTACAGGACGATACACATATCCTGCCTGACAAAAACGACAGCCCCTTATACAGCCTCTGAACACCTCAAGAGTTACTCTGTCATGAACCACTTCAATCAGTGGAACAAGCTGCTTTTCGGGATAGAATGCATCATCCAGATTTTTAACTATAACCTTGCGCACAGTTTTGGGGGCATCGGGATGATTTGGCGTTATGCTTTTTATCTCACCGTTATCCTTGTAAGTTACATCGTAAAATTTAGGAACATATATGCCTTCAATCTTTAATGCCTTACGTAAAAATTCATCCTTCGTTCCACCTTCTTTTTTATGCTCTTTGTACATATCCAAAAATTCATCGTAGCTGACTTCACCTTCACCGATATAGAAAAGGTCAAAGAAATCCGCCAGAGGTTCCGGATTATAAGCACAAGGTCCACCACCCATTATTATAGGGTCATCTTCGCCCCTGTCCTTTGCGTATATGGGTATACCCGCCAGATCTAGCATATTTATTATGTTTGTGTAGCTCATCTCAAACTGAAGCGTAAACATAACAAAATCGAAGTTTTTAAGAGGTTCCCCGGTTTCAAGTGCATAGAGTGGAATGTTATTCTCCCGCATTTTTTCCTCCATGTCGTACCATGGGGCAAAGCATCTTTCACAATAGGTATCCTCTCTTCTGTTAAAGAAAAAATACAGTATCTGTAGACCAAGATGGCTCATACCCACCTCATAGGTATCGGGAAAGCAAAAAGCAATCCTTGTAGCAACAGATGCGGGATCCTTTTCAACCATATTTATTTCACTGCCAATATATCTTGCAGGCTTTTCCACCTGCTTTAATATCCAATGTAAATCGGTCATAATAGCCTCCTGTTTTAAAATCATTCTGCCTGAAAATATTCCTTTATTTCTTTTAAAGCATCCTTTAAAATATCCTCTGTATCCATACCGACAATATCCAGATTTTCTGCCTTAAAGCAATGAGTATCAGATATACCGAAATATTTCCCTGCAAGTGCCTTAACATAGTCATAACCCATATTATACTCCCCTATGGTACCCCCTGCGGTTGTAACATATATTACTTTCTTAGCTCTGCACAGCCCACAAGGTAAACCCTCTTCCGTGTAGGTAAAGCTCAATCCCAACACCATCATTGCTTCAAAATATACCTTTAATATCGAGGGAAATGACATGTCCCAGTACGGAGCAGAAATGACTATAGTTTCTGCCGAAATAAAGTCCTTTACATTATCAAAATAAGAAGATGAAAAATCACCCTTTGCAATATATTCATCCCTTTTACAAAGTTCATTCCACAGCAAAGGTTTAATATTCGCTTTTGACAGCTCTATCTCCTTTACATCGTCACCAAGGCAGTTGAGTACCTCATTCACAAGAAATTTGGTTCGTGATTGAGGTCTTATACAAGCATTAACATGCAGTATCATTTTTAAACACATCCTTTTAAAAAGGCTGCTCTGTACGAGCAGCCACAGAAATAATTTTTTATGAATATTTCTTGATAC
>CALWRD010000149.1 GCA_944383875.1 uncultured Clostridia bacterium
CTGCCCCTTGCCTACAACAAGGATATGCAGGAGGACAAGGAGGGCGTGTTTGACGCCGTGGATACCATTAAGATGTGTCTGCCTGTATTTACCAATATGGTTAAGACTATGACAGTCAACAGGGACAATATGTATAAGGCTGCCAAGGGTGGTTTTATGAATGCTACCGATGCTGCTGACTGGCTTGTTAAGCATGGTGTGCCTTTCAGAGATGCCCATGCTGTCATAGGTCATCTTGTACTCTATTGTATTGAGCATAACAAGAGCCTTGATGAGCTGACCCTTGAGGAGTATAAGGCTGCAAGCGATGTTTTTGACGAAAGCATCTTTGATGCTATCAGTCTTGAAACCTGTGTCAATGCACGTAAGGTGGAGGGAGGTCCTTCCAAGGACTATATTAAAAAGATTATTGCTTTAAATGACGAGTATTTAAGCTCCCTTGAATAAGAATAAATAAAAAGAGGTGTCACAGACATATTACGAAGTGAAATGTACCTCCAAAGGCTGGTTTTTTTCTAACATTTGGGGTGCAGTTCAAAGGTATGGTGTTTGTGATTACCTCTTTTTTTTATTGGCAAAAAAAAGCGCAACCCCGTAAAACGGGATTGCGCAGATATATCATTTAATAATATAAATTATTCGATGATAGAAACTACAGAACCGGAACCAACTGTTCTACCACCCTCACGGATAGCGAAACGAAGACCCTGCTCCATAGCGATTGGGCTGATAAGCTCGATAGTCATCTCAACGTTATCACCGGGCATACACATCTCTGTACCCTCTGGAAGAGAGATAACACCTGTAACGTCAGTAGTTCTGAAATAGAACTGTGGACGATAGTTGTTGAAGAAAGGCTTATGACGACCACCTTCATCAGCAGTAAGAACGTATACCTGAGCGGTAAACTTAGTGTGAGGAGTGATAGTACCTGGCTTAGCAAGTACCTGACCTCTTTCGATTTCAGTTCTCTGAACACCACGAAGAAGGATACCTACGTTATCACCAGGCTCAGCCTCGTCAAGAAGCTTGTGGAACATCTCGATACCTGTTACAACAACCTTACGAGCCTCGTCAGTAAGACCAACGATCTCAACTTCATCAGAAACGTGGAGAAGACCTCTCTCAACACGACCTGTAGCAACAGTACCACGACCTGTGATAGAGAATACGTCCTCAACAGGCATAAGGAAAGGCTTCTGAGTGTCGTGTACAGGAGTAGGAATATACTCGTCGATGATCTCGAAAAGCTTAACGATAGCATCACCCCAAGGTCCCATAGGATCCTGAAGAGCCTGAAGAGCAGAACCTCTAACGATTGGAGAACCCTCGAAGCCGTACTCGTCAAGGAGTTCAGTTACTTCCATCTCTACAAGGTCAAGAAGTTCCTCATCGTCAACCATATCACACTTGTTAAGGAAAACAACAATCTTAGGAACACCAACCTGACGGGAAAGAAGGATGTGCTCTCTTGTCTGAGCCATAGGACCGTCAGTAGCAGCAACAACAAGGATAGCACCGTCCATCTGAGCAGCACCGGTGATCATGTTCTTAACGTAATCGGCATGACCTGGGCAGTCAACGTGAGCATAGTGACGGTTAGGAGTCTCATACTCAACGTGAGTAGTAGAAATAGTGATACCTCTTTCTCTTTCCTCAGGTGCCTTATCAATCTTATCAAAAGCAACCTCTTCACCAAGATTGTATCTAGCATGTAAAGTCTTGGTAATAGCAGCTGTTAATGTAGTCTTACCGTGGTCAACGTGACCGATAGTACCGATATTAACATGAGGTTTGGTTCTTTCAAATTTTGCCTTAGCCATTTAAAATTTCCTCCTTAATGAAAATTAAATTTTTAAATTTGAGTAAAAAGCGTTTAGCCAAATAATACCTTAATAGGCACTATATTCATTATATAAAATTCCACGCAAATTTGCAAGTACTATTTTATAATTAGTACAGGAATTTATCGCTCTTCTGCGACAAAACCGCCGCAGAAGAGACGTAACTGTTTTATCAGTTTTCAGCTCTGCCTGCCGCAACCTTCTCCTGGATGCTCTTAGGCACTGCTTCATAGTGGTTAAGTTCCATAGTATAGGTACCACGACCCTGTGTGTTGGAACGAAGGTCTGTTGAGTAACCGAACATCTCTGCAAGAGGCACAAAACCGTGTACTATTACAGCACCGCCGGGAAGTGGCTCCTGACCCTCAAGACGACCACGTCTCTTGTTGATGTCGCCCATTACGGTACCCAGATATTCCTCAGGGATAGTAATGTCAACCTTCATAATAGGTTCAAGAAGAGCAGGATCTGACTTCCTCATAGCATCCTTGAATGCCATAGAACCGGCAATCTTAAACGCCATTTCGGAGGAGTCGACTTCATGGTAGCTACCGTCGTAAACAACTGCACGGATACCTACAACAGGGTAACCTGCAATGATACCGGACTGCATAGCTTCCTGAATACCTGCGTCAATAGCAGGGATGTATTCCTTAGGAATAGCACCACCCACAACTTCGTTTACAAACTCGTAGCTCTTCTCTTCGTTAGGCTCAATAACCTCGAAGCGAACCTTACAGTGACCGTACTGACCCTTACCGCCTGACTGACGGGCATACTTGCTTTCAACGTCAACATTCTTTCTGAATGCCTCACGGTAAGCAACCTGTGGCGCACCTACGTTTGCCTCAACCTTGAACTCTCTTAAAAGACGGTCTACAATAATCTCAAGGTGAAGCTCACCCATACCTGCAATAATTGTATCGCCGGTTTCCTGATTAGTGTAAGTCTTAAATGTTGGATCCTCTTCAGCACGCTTTGCAAGAGCAATACCCCTCTTGTCACGACCTGCCTTAGTCTTAGGCTCGATAGCAACAGAGATAACGGGATCAGGGAAGTTCATGGACTCAAGAATAACTTCGTTATTCTCATCGCAAAGTGTATCACCTGTTGTAGTAAGCTTAAGACCTACAGCAGCAGCTATATCACCTGCGTAAACTTTATCAATTTCCTTACGGTCGTTAGCATGCATCTGAAGGATACGTCCGATACGTTCCCTCTTGCCCTTGGTTGAGTTGTATACATATGAGCCTGATTCAAGTACACCTGAGTAAACTCTGAAGAATGCAAGCTTACCTACGAAAGGATCATTCATGATCTTGAATGCAAGAGCTGCAAAAGGCTCATCATCGGAAGAATGTCTTTCAACAACATTCTCTTCATCACCCGGAAGGTGACCTTTGATAGCGGGGATGTCTGTAGGAGCAGGCATATACTCAAGGATACCGTCAAGGAGCTTCTGTACACCCTTGTTTCTGTATGCGGAACCGCAGAATACAGGCACTGCCTCACAAGCGATACAAGCCTTTCTTAAAGCAGCCTTCATATCTGCAATTTCAAGGTCGCCGTTTTCAAAGAACTTGTCCATGAGAGTCTCATCGGTTTCAGCAATAGCCTCAACCATCATCTCTCTGTATTCCTGTGCCTTGTCCATCATATCGGCAGGAATATCTTCAACAGTAATATCGGTACCGTTCTTATCGTTATAGATATAAGCCTTCATCTCCATAAGGTCGATAAGACCCACAAAGTCATCTTCGGCTCCGATAGGGATTTGTACGGCTATAGGGTTTGCACCAAGTCTGTTTTTGAACTGATCAAGGCAGTTGTAGAAATCCGCACCCATAATATCCATCTTATTGACGAAGCACATACGTGGTACATGATATCTTTCAGCCTGACGCCAAACTGTCTCGGACTGTGGCTCAACGCCGCCCTTAGCATCGAATACGGCTACTGAACCGTCAAGTACACGAAGGGAACGTTCAACCTCAACCGTGAAGTCAACGTGACCGGGTGTATCAATGATATTGATACGGTGCATAGGACCTGCATCCGGAAGTCCATGTCTTAACTGCCACTGAGTGGTAGTAGCTGCGGAGGTGATTGTGATACCTCTTTCCTGCTCCTGCTCCATCCAGTCCATCTGTGCCGTACCCTCGTGAGTGTCACCAATCTTATATGTCTTACCGGTGTAGTATAAGATACGCTCTGTAAGAGTTGTCTTACCTGCATCGATGTGCGCCATGATACCGATGTTTCTGGTTAATTCAAGCGGACACGCTCTGTCTGACACAATTATTCCTCCTTTTTGGTTAAATTATATTAGTTTCTCAAAATTTCTTTACATATGAAAGAATTAAGTTCTGTTGGGAAAATTCCTTTTCCTCTGAATAAATTCTTTACGCGGGAATTACCACTTATAGTGTGAGAATGCCTTGTTAGCCTCAGCCATCTTATGGGTCTCATCCTTCTTCTTAACAGCTCCGCCGGAGTTGTTGATGGCGTCCATAATTTCGTTGGCTAAACGTACATCCATAGTCTTCTCGCTTCTCTTCCTGCTGTAAACGGTAAGCCATCTGAGACCAAGTGCCTGACGTCTTTCAGGCTTAATCTCGATAGGTACCTGATAGGTAGCACCGCCCACACGGCGAGCCTTAACCTCAAGCACTGGCATAATGTTGTTCAAAGCCTCCTCGAAAGCTTCGAGCGCAGGCTTACCCGTCTTTTCCTCAACCTGAGCAAATGCGGAGTAAACTATCTTCTGAGCAACACCTTTCTTACCGTCAAGCATAATGGAATTTACGAGCTTAGTTACGATCTTGCTCTTATAGATTGGATCCGGTAGTACTTCTCTCTTTGAAACATGACCTTTTCTTGGCACGATTCTTCCCTCCTTAATCATAATCTTATTAATTCACAGGTACTGTCGGCTTAAGTTAAGCCGTATTCACGCCCGTACCGCCGTAATCCGCAAACACGTTCATAAAACGCAATAACAGATTTATATTGGTTGTACAAGCATATAAAAAATAAATTACTTCTTCTTTGCACGCTTTGCGCCGTACTTACTGCGACCCTGCTTTCTGTCAGCAACGCCTGCGGTATCAAGGGTACCTCTGATGATGTGGTAACGTACACCTGGTACGTCCTTTACTCTACCGCCTCTTAAAAGTACAACACTGTGCTCCTGAAGGTTGTGACCCTCACCCGGAATGTAAGCTGTAACTTCAATACCGTTTGAAAGACGTACTCTGGCAATCTTTCTCATAGCTGAGTGAGGCTTCTTAGGTGTAGCAGTCTCAACAGAAGTACATACGCCACGCTTCTGTGTTGAACTCTGGTTTGTCTGCTTTCTCTTAAGAGTGTTAAGACCCTTCTGGAGTGCGGGAGCGGTTGACTTTGAAACCTTGTTCTGTCTGCCGTTCCTTACTAACTGGTTAAATGTTGGCATTAAGTTTGCACCTCCTGTTTTATAAATTCTGCCATTGCGTTGGGCGCAATACGCCCACACAGCTAAATATTATAGCACCGCCAAAAAACAAAGTCAATATATTTTTCGGTAAAATTACGGCAAAAAAACGATAGCGAGATATTGACAGCCTGCTATCGTTATGCTAAAATAACTTTATGAAAGGAGGCGGTAAACGTGAGCAGCAAAACTCTGCATTGCGGTGAACTGATTAAACGTATTAACGACATAATCGAAAAAAATGCAAACAACAACTTAAATAAGGAAGATATAACTGTTTCCCAATTTAAAATGCTTATACGACTTAATGAAACATCCGACGGCTCCTTTACTTTAAAAGAGCTTGAAAAATACTTCGGTGTTGCTCAGTCCACTATCGCAGGTATAGCCTCAAGGCTCGAAAAAAAACAGCTGGTATACGGGTACACGGACTCGGCGGACAGACGAATCAAGCATATAAAAATTACGGATGCCGGCAGAGCTATGTGCATAAATGCCAGAATATCAATGGAAGAAAATGAACGGCATTTGTTGAGTGTACTTACCGAGGATGAACAGCACCGGCTCCATGAGCTGCTTTATAAAATATATAACGCAATACGATAAGGGTCTGTCTGAATGGCAGGCTTTAATTCAAAGGGATTCAAAAGCACGCTGTTAAAATTATGAAAGGATGATGTTTATGCTAAAGACTCTTTACAGGCAGATAGGTCAGTATAAAAAGGTATCTGCCTTAACCCCCGTTTTCACTGCCCTTGAAGTGCTGACGGAAATACTTATCCCCTTTGTTACCGCCGCAATTATCGACTACGGTATAGAGGCGAATAATATGAAAAATGTTTATATCTACGGGGGAATTATGCTTGTACTTGCCTTTTTCAGCCTGTTGTTCGGCGTTATGGCAGGAAGGCTTGCCTCAACCGCCTCCACAGGCTTTGCCGCTAATCTTCGTGACGGAATGTATGCCAATATACAAAACTTTTCCTTTTCAAATATTGACAAATACAGTACGGCGGGACTTGTTACCCGTATGACCACGGATGTTACAAATGTCCAGAATGCCTATCAGATGATGATGAGGATTGCGGTTCGTGCTCCCCTTATGCTGGTATGCAGTATGGTAATGAGTTTTATAATAAACGCAAAGATAAGTTTAGTCTTTTTTATTGTCTTAATCTTTCTGGGTATTGTGCTTTTCAATATTATGTACAGGACAATGCCTGTTTTTACTAAGGTATTTTCAAAGTATGATGACCTTAATGCCGCTGTACAGGAAAATGTTTCCGGTATCCGTGTGGTTAAGTCCTTTGTACGTGAGGACTTTGAAGGCAAAAAGTTTACCAAGGCAGCGGAAACCCTGTGCCGCCTCTTTGTAAAGGCGGAGGGATTGCTTGCGCTTAACAATCCCGTAATGATGCTGACCGTTTACGGATGTATCATTGCTTTGTCATGGCTTGGCGCACATTATATAGTAGGCGGGACCTTAAGTACCGGAAACCTGACATCCATGTTCAGTTACGTTATGAGTATGATGATGTCCCTTATGATGCTTTCCATGGTATTTGTAATGCTTTCCATGAGTATGGCAAGTGCAAAGCGTATTGCCGAAGTGCTGGAGGAAAAGTCCGAATTGGTGGAGCCTGCGGCAGGGGAAACGGTTCTTGCAGACGGAAGCATTGATTTTAATCACGTAAGCTTTTCCTATAATAAGGGCAGCGGTGAAGACACACTCCACGATATAGACCTTCATATCAAGTCCGGGGAAACCATAGGCATTATCGGCGGCACAGGCTGTGGAAAGTCCAGCCTTGTCAATCTTATAAGCCGCCTTTACGATGTCACTGAGGGCAGTGTATATGTGGGAGGAAAGGATGTACGCTCCTACGACGGAGAGGCTCTCCGCAGCCAGATAGCTGTGGTACTCCAGAAAAATGTGCTTTTTTCCGGCACTATACTTGAAAATCTGCGCTGGGGCAATGAAAATGCCACGGATGAAGAATGTATAGAGGCTTGCAGACAGGCACAGGCTGACGAATTTATCAGTCGCTTTCCGGATAAATATGACACCTACATTGAACAGGGGGGACGTAACGTATCCGGAGGTCAGAAACAGCGTCTTTGTATTGCCCGTGCTTTGCTCAAACATCCTAAAATCCTGATTCTGGACGACTCTACCAGTGCCGTGGATACGGCAACCGATGCAAAGATAAGAGAAACCTTTGCCACCCGTATACCCAACACCACAAAGCTTATAATATCTCAGCGTATTTCCTCGGTACAGGATGCGGACCGCATACTTGTAATGGATGACGGGCGTATCAACGGCTTTGATACCCACGAAAATCTGCTTAAAAACAATGACATATACAAAGAAATCTATGAGGCGCAGATTCAGGGCAGCGGAGATTTCGACCAAAATAATGACTGAGAAGGGAGTTGAGCAAAATGAGAAACAGAAACCAAATGATGGGCTCCGGAAAAATCGGTAAAAATGAATTAAAGATACTTAAAAGACTGATCGGATATATCTTAAAAAACTATAAGTTTGCTTTCATTGCCGTGGTAGTGGGAATACTGGTATCCGCATTGGCAACCCTTTGTACCACAATGTTTATGCAAAGATTGATAGATGACTATATTATGCCCCTTACACAGGCGGCGGTTCCTGACTATGCTCCATTGGCAAAGGCTCTTATTTCTCTGGCGTCGGTATTGGCAGTGGGTATAATATGTGCCTACGGATACAACCGCATTATGGTAAGCGTCAGTCAGGGTACTATGAAAAGACTGCGTGTTGAGCTGTTTACACATATGGAATCCCTGCCCATAGGCTACTTTGATACGAATGCTCACGGCGATATAATGTCGGTATATACAAACGATGTGGATACCCTAAGGCAGCTCATAAGCCAAAGTCTCCCACAGCTTATCAATTCAAGCATCACTCTGGTATCTACCTTTGTGGGTATGATTACGCTGGATATTCCTCTGACTGTTGTTTCCCTTGTAATGGTGGCGGTTATGCTTATCGTTACTTCAAAGCTCAGCGGACTTTCATCCAAGTACTTTGTTGAGCAGCAAAGGGCTTTGGGTAAGGTCAACGGTTATATTGAGGAAATGATGGAGGGACAAAAGGTAGTCAAGGTTTTCTGCCACGAGGAAAAAAGTCTGGAACAGTTCCGTGAGCTTAACAACAAGCTCAGGGAAAGTGCGGAAACCGCAAATAAAATTGCCAACATAACCATGCCCGTAAATGCCAACATAGGAAACATCAGCTATGTGCTTTGTGCTGCTATAGGTGCAATGCTTGCCCTGAGCGGAAACGGTATGCTTACGGTAGGTACCCTTGTTGCTTTTCTGAACCTTAATAAAAGCTTTACACAGCCCATAACACAGATCAGTCATCAGATAAACAGTATAGTTATGGCTGCGGCAGGTGCCGAGCGTGTATTTAATATGATGGATGAGCCAAGTGAACGGGACGAGGGATATATTGAACTTGCGGATGTCAAGAAAAATGCAGACGGAAGTATTTCGGAAACCCAAGATAAACCCAAAATGCGTGCATGGAAAATTCCCGAAGGAAATAAGACTTCGTATACGGAGCTTAAAGGAAATATAGCATTTAATAAGGTAGATTTCGGCTATGATGCAAGGAAAACCATACTACACGGCGTAACCCTCCACGCTGAGCCGGGACAGAAAATAGCCCTTGTAGGCAGTACAGGCGCCGGCAAGACTACCATAACCAACCTTATTAATCGTTTCTATGACATACAGTCGGGAGAGATACTTTACGACGGAACGGATATAAGAAAAATCAAAAAGCCGGATCTCAGGCGCACCCTTGGTACAGTGCTTCAGGATACTCATCTGTTTACCGGTACCGTTATGGAAAACATACGCTACGGCAGGCTTGACGCCACCGATGAGGAATGTATAGCCGCAGCAAAACTTGCAAATGCCCACAGCTTTATCAAGCGCCTGCCTGAGGGATACAATACCATGTTGACGGGCAGCGGTTCAAGCTTAAGTCAGGGTCAGCAGCAGCTTTTGTCCATTGCCCGTGCGGCGGTTGCGGATCCCCCGGTCCTTATTCTGGATGAGGCAACCTCATCCATTGATACCCGTACCGAAAGGCTTGTTCAGGAGGGTATGGACGCATTAATGAAGGGACGTACCTCCTTTGTAATTGCGCACCGTCTGTCCACTGTGCGCAATGCCGACTGCATCATAGTTCTGGAACAGGGACATATTATAGAGCAGGGTAATCATGACCAACTTATTGAGAAAAAGGGCAGATACTATCAGCTTTATACGGGAAATGCAATCGGTGAATAATCTGTCTTGATTGAACGGGATTTTTATTGTATACTTTTCAATAAAGACACGTTTTAAGGAGGTTACCATGTCAAAGCTGATTGCGCCCCTCTTCGGTATGGAGGAATTTACGGGCATATTCGAGGTAATATACAGGATAGGACTGTGTATTGTAATATTTATAATAGGCACCCTGCTCATTAAAATTGTGCAGAAGGCAATAAAGCATACACTCAGGAGTGGCAGCCGCTTAAATCCCGGGAAAAATGCAACCATCAGCACCGTATGCTCAAGCGTAGCAAAGTATGTAATTTATTTTCTGATGCTGTGCTATATACTGACGGTGTGGGGAGTAAGTCCCGCCTCACTGCTGGCTGTGGGCGGTGTTGCCTCCGTAGCTGTAAGTCTGGGTGCCCAGGACATAATACAGGATATACTTGCAGGTATATTTATATTGACAGAGGATCAGTTCGGCGTAGGTGACGTGGTGCGTATCGAAGGCTATTCCGGCACTGTTGAAAGCATCGGTATCCGTACCACCCGTATACGCAGTGCCGATGGTGACCTCTACATTATACCAAACGGTCAGATAAAGATTGTTTCCAATATGAGCAAGGGCTTTAACAGGGCAATAGTTGACGTAGGCATATCCTATGATGCCGATATTGACATGGTAATAGATATGCTTGATAAGGAACTTGAAGCCATATATACTCAAGGCAAGGTCAAGGGTATGCTGTCTGTGCCGGAAGTGCTGGGTGTGGAGCAGCTTGCCGACAGCTGTGTTGTTATACGTATAAAAGCGGACTGCTCCGTGGGTGAAAACTGGAACGTTGAGCGACAGCTGAGGCGGCTTATTAAAAACGCCTTTGACAGGGAAGGCATTGAAATACCCTATCCGCAAAATGTGGTATATGTTAAAAACGACAAAGGAGAGTAGGAAATGGATATAAAGGTGGGAGACACATTATTAATGAAGAAAAAGCATCCCTGCGGTTCGGATAAATGGGAGGTTTTGCGTATAGGGGCGGATTTCCGCATACAGTGCTGCGGCTGCGGTCATCTGGTTATGCTGCCCCGTACCAAGCTTGAAAAAAATGTGAAAAAAATAATTCCGCCGGAGGAATAAAAAATACTGCCGACCGCAAATACAGCGTCGGCAGTATTTTTTTACAGGGACGGCGCTATTATAAAGGCGATTAAAGCCTGAAGAGCCTTGCCCAATATGTATTTTTTTACCGAAAGACCGCTTGAGGTAATGAAGGCTGCCGACTGGGCATGTATGGACAGACCTCCCCATGCGGAAAGGGCGCAAGCAACGGGAAAACTGAAAGAACCTGCCGCAAGGCGGCTCATACCGTTGGTAATTTCCAAGATGCCGCATATGACTGCCCGGGAAGTCTCCTCATCAAAGCCGAACCATATAAAAGGGAGTGAAAGGAAGTGCATTATACCGCTGCTTGTAAGTATTGCACCTATCACCGAAAACAGAGTAATGAATCCTCCCACCAATGTAATTGAAGTTACGGCGGAGGAAACCGAGGCGGAAAAGGCGGCGCACATTTCTGTATTCAAGTTGTTACGGTATAGGGGTGTTATTGTTTTTTCCTTCTTTGCAAAAACTCCAGTTCCGATTCCCATTATCAGTGCCGACAAATACTGTACCGCCAATATTTTTACTCCCATAAAGGAGTTTCCCAGCATACCTTCCCCTACCGCACCTATCAGAAACAGGGGTCCGGTATTGTTGCAGAACACCAAAAGACGCTGAGCCTCACTCCTTGTAATCATTTTTTCGCAATAAAGGTCGCATACTGTTTTTGCACCAAGGGGACAGCCTGCCATAAGCCCTGTTACTATTGCAAAGCCGCCTTCACCGGATACTTTAAATAAACCTCTGCAAAGGGGCGAGAGTATTTTACCGAGCCTTAGGGGGAATTTTGCATATATCAGCATTGAGGTAAACACCATAAAGGGAAAATGGGAGGGCAGCACATTGTTGTACCATTGCAGCAGTCCGCTGCGGGCTCCTGTCAGAATTTCTTTCGGAAATATCAGCATAATGGCATTGAAAAAAAGCAGCAGTATTGTTATAATAGTTAAATAGAGGTTTTTTTTCATAGAGCAAATCCTTTGCTTTTATTAAAACTTATGAAACGTGAGAGAATAATATGTGGGGGTAGTTGGCTGTGGCTGACAGAACTAACAGAAGAAATACAAATAAAAATTCAAATAACAGCCGACGGGGCACAAGCTCAAACGACAGGGTCATCTACTTCGACAGAGAGGAAATGCTTGGCAGAAGAGAGCAAAGGCGCAGCCTTGAATCGGAGTCAAGGAACACCCCACGGAGAAATACCGCTCCAAGGCGAAGAGGTTCCGAGCCGGTACGTATGTACAGGGAGGGTGCAAACAGGCAAAGACCGGTACAAAGGCGCAGGAATGAGGTTCGTCCAAACTATCGACCCGACAGAATGTCTCAGCAGCTTGTGCGCAGACCCCGCCCCGAGTCCCATTATCTGCCGGAAAAACGTAAGCGTAAACGCAGAGGTCCTATTTTCCCATTTAATATAATCAGCAGGTATATCAGGTTAAGCTACGATACGGATGCACTTGGGGAAAAAAGACCCGGAAGAGTAACTTCAAGACAGGCAAACAACGGCGGTATGCTGATAGTGGTGGTTGTGTTTTTCCTGCTTATCTTGGTATATCTGGGGGGATATGCCTTAAATAGGGTGGGCAGCGATGAAATTACATATGAGACGGTGCAGATAGGCAGTGTGGACTCCGCCAAAAGTGCCGAGGGTATAATAGTCCGTGCCGAGAAGGTATTTACTTCACCGGCGGCAGGCGCTGTGGAGTATGCCGTGGCAGAGGATGAAAAGATTAAGAGCGGCACGGTGGTTTGCAGCATAAGCGATGAGCAGACTGTAGCTCAGCTTCAGGAAGAGCTTGACCAGATAAATGAAAATATATTAAAGATGCAGGAAAACAGAGAGGATCTTTCCGAGCATACGGAAGAGGTAGCAAAGATAAACACCCAGATACAAAACCTTACGGATGAAAACACATTTGACTTTGTAAAGGGTGATATATCGGGATTGTATACCCTTAAGCAGAATGTTGAAAAGCAGATTGATACAAGAAATCAGCTCCTTCTGACGGAAAACAGCGGTGCCCTTTCCGATCTGGTAGGTCAGAGGACAACGGAGCTTAATCAGATAAATGACAATATAACAAGCGTTGTCTCCGATGTGGGCGGAATAGTCAGCTACGATGTTGACGGACTGGAGTCCACATTCACTCCGGAAGCCCTTGCAACCCTTACAAAGGAGCAGGTTGAGCAGAGCAATACGGCTGTATCCGGCACTAAAACAACAGTAGCGGCAGGAGAGCCTGTCTTTAAGGTGATTACATCAAACAACTGGTACATAGCCTCCTATATGCCCGATACCTATACAGAGGGCTGGGAAGTAGGGGGACAGATGAATATATATGTGCAAAATGCCGGTACGACACGGACTATACCCGTGACTGTCAATACCCTTAACCATGGTGACAGTGAGGCATATGTGGTGTTTGAAACAAATGAATATATGTCCGATTATATGGAGGTAAGGAATATTACCTTTGAGGTGGACAGACCGAAGGAGGGCTACAAAATACCAAACACCGCCATATCACAGCAAACCCTGCTTAAGGTGCCTATAGAGTATGTGGACGCAGACAACGGCACCCTGCTTAAGGTAACTGACAGTGGGCTTAAGGAAACCGAGGTCACA
>CALWRD010000150.1 GCA_944383875.1 uncultured Clostridia bacterium
GAGTACCAGTACACCGGCATGGTAAATACAATGACATCCGCAACCGGTATCTCCGGTGCGATCAGGTTGAAATCATCGTCAAAGGAGCAGGCTTTGCCGGTTTTAAAGCAGGTTTCGCAGGCATGACAGCCTCCTATCTTCATCTCTGCCGCATCAAAGCGCACTACAGCATGACCCTTTGCCTCTGCCGCCTTGATAAATGCCTCTGTCATGGCAAGGCTGTTGCCGTTCTTCCTTGGACTTCCTGTAATTACAAGGATTTTTTTGCTCATATAATACCTCCTGTCCGGGGATTGACTTTCCCCTTTGTTGATACTATAATCATAGCAATAACGGTAATTAAAAACAAGTACGCACATTTAGGTTATATACTTACCGAAAGGAGAGTGTAAAATGGGAAAAAGATGTATTTCAAACGAGGACTTAAGCACTACAGGGTTTAGCTATACCCTGTCACTGATAAGCGGAAAATATAAAATGACTATCCTTTACACGCTGATGGAGTTCGGTGTGGTGCGCTTTAATGAAATGAAAAAATATATCGGAGGCATTTCCTATAAAACCTTAAGCTCCACCTTAAAGGAGCTGGAGGCGGACAGGCTTGTCCACCGTGAGGAGTATCCGCAGATACCGCCTAAGGTAGAGTATAGCCTGACGGAAAGGGGAAAGTCCCTTATACCTATTCTGGACGGGATGTGCGAATGGGGAGATAAGAACAGGCTGTAAACTATCTCACAGGAAAAATCTCTGTCCCATATTTTAAATCCAGAAGAATTTTATGCAAATCCCTTCTTCTGAATCTAATGAAAGCAATAAAAAACTGACCTTCCGGCATCTGACTTCCGAAAGGTCAGTAATTATTTTCACTGCACTTTCTTACTCATGCACCTTACAGCTGAAACTTTCCGCCTCAAGCTTATACACGCAGGTTGCTTCAAGCATTTTATCGGGATACTCCCACCGGGACTTTCCTGTGTTATGCAGCATTATCATATCGAGGGCGGTGCATTTTTCCCCTTTATCCTCTATAATTTCAATCCTGCCCTCACCGATTATGCTTTGATACACAGCGGTATAGCTGCAGGCAATGTCTCCGGGCACAACCTTACACTCGGTATCCGTTTCAAAGGCGGCATAGCCGGTCTTTTTGATAAGGTCGATTTTTCTGCCCTCCTTTGCCCCGTGGAAGTAAAGGGTAAGCCTTCCCTCACTCTCACTCCAGCCAAAGTTAAGGGGAACTATGTACACCCTGCCCTCGTCGTTGAAACCAAGGCGGCAGCAGCGGCAGGCAGATAAAATCTCCCTTATCTTGGCAATGTCCGTAACCTCTCTGTCTTTTCTGCGCATATCCTCACTCCCTCGTATCCCTTATATAGTCGATAAATTCCCGCACCGCTCCCTTGCCGCCATCCTTAGATGCCTTGAACATGGCAAGGTCGTATATCTCAGGCACCGCATCGGCGGGGCAGGCGGTCAAGCCTCCGCCCTCACCCACAAGGCGCATAAGAGCCATATCGTTTAAATCATCACCTATAAACGCCACATTGGCGCAGTCGTATTCAACACCATCACCCTCGGAATACCCCTTAAGTACCTCTTTAAGCACAGCAGGCTTATCCCATACTCCCTGATACAGCTCGGTAATCGCTATTTCCTCACAGCGTTTTTTCAGCATAATGCTGTTTCTGCCCGTGATAATCACGGGAACTATGCCAAGGGTCGGCAGAATGTGATTTATACCGTAGCCGTCCTTGCAGCTGAAGGACTTGAACAACTCCCCGTTTTCTCCTATGTGCAGCATACCGTCTGTCAGTGTGCCGTCCACATCCATAACCAAAAATTTAATGCTCATACAATCCTCCCTTAAAGCTCAATGGAATACTTGTCCGCAAATATCTCAAAGCGCCTGTTTGCCCTTTCCAGAACAATAAGACCGCCCCTATAGTAATCAATGGAAGTATCTCCTGCATTTGTCAGATCATATATGAGCTTAACATCGTTAATACGTGTATACTCGCTGATCTGCTGTGAAGTGAAATCTGCGTAATGCTTATCCATAGCAGAGGTTATATTCCTGTTTTCCGCAAGGGCTGCGTCATAGGCGGACTTTACCGTCTCCTCATCCATTGAGGAGTAAAGGGGATTGCTGACAGTTGTGTTATATTCTTTCATATCCTCCCCTATATCTATATCCATACCCTCTGCAAGAGCAGCCATATTGGCACATATGCCGTATATTGATATGGCGGTGCTGTAGGTGTCCTCCGGTCTTGTATCCATATAATCCATAAGCTCCCCGCCCCTTGTAATGTAATCCTCATAGAGTACAGCCACGTCATCCTTCATCTCTGTCCTGTGCTCATCAAGCCTTTGGGAAAACATTATAAATGTATTGAGCATATATATTGCAGTTTCATCATCCATATCGGAAAAGTCCTTATCTATGACAACAGAATAGCCCCCCTGCGTACTGTAGGGTTCGGGACTTACGTAGTAGACAGGACTGCCTGAAGGGGTGCTCCCTGTATCAGCGCTGCTCCCCGTTGCTGAAGTCTCAAATGCTTCTATTTCATCCGCAAGGCTGTTTATTCTGTTTGCATCATCTTCCGTAAAATCTACGCCGTCGGTGCTGTCAAGAAATTCCCTATACCTGTTGCTTATATCGGTATATTCCTCCAACTGCTCAGATGTCATAGTTTCAACAAGCTCCGACAATCTGCCGTCTGCCCCATCGTACCTGCCCATAGCTTCCAGCACCTGCTGATTGTAATCCGCCGCCGGCTCACTGCTGTGGGATTCAGTCCGGATACTGACTGTCTTTGTGTTTCCGTCCCAGTTTGTATCGTATCCCAGGACTTCGCTGATAAAGGCAATAGGCACCATGGTTCTGCCGTTAATAATAACGGGGGGAGTATCAATTTCCGTTTCCGCCCTTTCCTCCCCGTATTGCAATTCCAGAGTATAACTGCCTATGGTAAGGTAAATGTGCGCATCCTCAATATAGATGTCCACCTGCTTTAAGTCATTGTTCCAATCCACCTGACAGCCAAATGCCTCCGCAAGAGCCCTTATGGGCACCACTGTCCTGTCATTGTAGATAACGGCAGGCTGATCCGAATACAGTTCCTCACCGTCCACTATAAGCCTGACGGTGTTGTATTCCTGCCCTTGTACCGCCACAGAGCCCATAAGCATCAATGCTCCCATCAATAACACAAATCGCTTTAACATATGTATCCCTCCTTCTTACGCCCGACATAAATGTCACCGAATCAGTTCTATATAAGTAATTATAAAACATTTTCAGCTCCGGTACAAGGAATAATATTAGGGGAATTGCCCATATTTCCAAAATATGTATAAACATAAAAATAAGGAGCTGTGTAAGCTCCTTATGGTCGGCTATCTTTCACTTGGGAATACAAAGGCGTTATTGAGGGTCTTTTGAAGTATAATGGCAGAATCATCGGCTGTAATCTTACCGTCGGCATTTACATCAATTACCCTCTTGTAAATATCCGAATATTTCTCCTGACAGGGAGGTACAAAGGCATTATCAAGCGCCTTTTGAAGTGCAAGGGCGGAATCATCGGCAGTTATTTTTCCGTCGGCATTTACATCCCCGACAAGCGGGGTATTATCCGACGCAGTATCCAAGGTTGTGGATTCGGTACTGCTTTCCGTGGTGATTTCGGTACTGCTTTGGGTGGTGGTTTCCGTGCTTGGCTCCGCTGCTGTGGGGTCAAGCTGAACGGTACTGAATCCGCCCCAGTAATTTGAACCGCCCAGCTGCCAGTGAACGTGGTATCTGTCATTGTTATGGGCATCCACTATGGGGGTTCCGGCAGAATTTGTGCCTACACAAATAGCTGCGTGGCTGTATCTGCCGCTTGATGAATTGTAATACCATACAGGATTTCCCTTCAAAATCTGACTTGACGAGGGATTGTCTATCAACTTGCCCTTAGCAGCAAAATAGCTTCTCTGGGCAGGAACATACGCCCATGAAGACGACCTGTCACCGTATGAACGCCAGAACCAGTCCTCATCCATAGGCATACCCCCTGCGTGTATTGCCTGAGAAACAAAGTTGGCACAATCCCCGCCTATGGAATTGTAATCGCTGTAGGCAGGATTGTAGTTGCTCCAGTAGGTATCCGCATAGGCAGCAGCCGCATCGGGAGAATAGGTATAGTTTTCATAAGCTTGTATACCCTCCGAAATGTTATCTCTGTTACCCACTAAGTCGCTGTCATCAGCAGCAACATAAAATACAGAAGTCATACCTGTTACATCAGCCTCATCATAGGCATCCTCCCCAAGGATATATCCCCCTTCGGTACGCAGCAGCACAAGGCTGTGCTCCGTGCCAAAGCCTGAGGTATCCACAGTCACCTTGTCATCCGACAGGTCGTCATAGTCATAAAATATCCACTCTTTCAGCTCCACATTTACCACATTATCCACATATTCCACACTTTTGATATACAGGGTATTATATGCATCAAGGAAGGTCAAATTATACTCATCCTGCATACTTCTGACCAGGTTATGTCTTTTGGCTATTTCTTCCTTTACCTCTTCCGAATAAAGATCGGTATTATATGTAAGCTCCTCACTCTTAAAGTCGCTGCATCTTATTTCAAAGTACTCCGAAAGCAAAGCTCCAAAGTCGTATTTGCTTAAGTCGGCAGCCGCTTCTCCAAACCAATTACGGCTTAATTGACGAGAGTTGTCCCTGTCCCAATTACTGTCATCCATATAAAGCGCCGAATCCGAGATGACCTCATCAACTGTGCCGCCGCTTTCACGGGCATAGGCCATACCCGTCGGCAACATACTGACCCATATCACAGCCCCAAGGAATAGAGCTCCGAAAGCCATTTTTCCCTTGCTGTTTATTATTCTTTTCATATTTTTTCTCCTCCAATTCCTGAACTTTCCCTCCCCCGTTATCCGATGGACGCCTTTTTATTATACCATCCGTAAAATCCCCTTTTCAACGTGAAGAAATTTCCTGACAAACAAAATAAGCTGTGGCTTTTCAGCATAAAAAATACGGCATAGATTTCCTATGCCGCAGACTGTCTGCATTTAAGCAGCCGTCAATTTTTACTTAAATTGATTACTCCCCTCATCATACCTATAGTCAATAATCTCCAGCCTATCGGATATATCCTTAGCCGAAAGATTTTCCGTCTTGGCAAGCTCCTCAAGGGAGGAATACTTATCTCTGAGAAGGGTATTGACCACACTGAGCATAATAACGGGATCATTTGGAAGGGTATTCATTTTCCTTAACCAGCTTTCTTACATATTTAAAGGCTTCCTTTTCACCCTTTTCCGCAAGGAGAGTCAACAGACTTTCGATAAGTGCGGAAGTCTCCGGATGGATGTCCCTTGTTTCCTTGCCCCGAAGGAAATAATCAAGGGCATACCTGTCCGTATATTTATCGCCCCCGTATATCTTGCTTGCGGCAACCCTGTCGCAGAACATCTCCGCAACATACCTTACAGGCATCTTAACGGTAAACATCTTCTTCGTCACCGTATCATAATCCGTCCAGTACTCAAAGTGATGCTTGTTTCTGCCCTTGTGGTGCATCCACGCACGGGAGTAACCCATTATTTCACGCTCACGTTCGTTTGGACTGCGATAGCCCTGATAGTACTTAACCCCCGGAATAAACTCCTCGGGAGAATACTTGGACAGGTCGTGAAGAAGTCCCTGCCGGAATATGCCCGCCTTAAAGCAATGCCACATAACCTTATGCCTGTGCCTTGTAATGGTGGAAAAGTGTCCCCATAACTTGTTCATATACATCACCCAATAAAAAGCGTGCCGTAAAGACACGCTGAGTATTATTAATTAAGCTGTTCTTTCACAAAATCCTTAATCTCGTCCCTGTCAATAACGTGCTTATGGAGCACCTCTCTCTTATCAATGCCCTTAATAGGCTCAGGGACAGGAGTAGAGCTTACTTCGCTAAGCTTTTCAAGTGCCTCAAAAGGATTGATGCCGTCATACTTAGGGTCAATAGCCTTAAGCACGTCCTTGGCAAACTTGTAAGGGCTTGCGGTTGAAACGATAACGTTAGGAGTAGCATCCCTTGCATCGTTTAAATACTTTTTGTATGCGCTGTAGGCTACAGCTGTATGGGTATCCATAACATAGGAGGTATCCTCAAAGACTTCCTTAATGCCCGCAAAGGTTTCATCAACAGTGGCAAACTCGCCCACAAAGCCGTCCTCCACCTTAAAGTCGTACTTGCCGCCCTCGGAAAGGGATTTCATCAGCTCAGCAGTCTTTTCAACTGAGCCCGAAACATGGTAAAGAAGTCTTTCAAGGTTGCTGGAAATAAGAATATCCATTGAAGGCGAAACGGTAACGATAAAGTCCCTGTTGATGTCATAGGTACCTGTGCCGAAGAAATCGTAAAGAACCTTGTTGTCGTTAGATGCACAAACAAGCTTGTTTACAGGCAGACCCATATTTTTTGCATAATAACCCGCAAGAATATTGCCGAAGTTGCCTGTAGGAACGGTAAAGTTGATCTTATCTCCCATATTAAGCCTGCCCGCCTTAACCATCTGGGCATAAGCGTAGAAATAATAAACAATCTGTGGGGCAAGTCTGCCGATATTAATTGAGTTGGCGGAAGAGAACACATAGCCTCTGTCCTTAAGCTCCGCCTTAAGTTCCTTGTCGGTAAAGATGCGCTTAACGGCGGTCTGAGCATCGTCAAAGTTACCCCTTATGCCTGCAACACAGGTGTTTGCACCCTTCTGGGTAACCATCTGCGCCTTCTGCACATCGGAAACACCCTCCTCAGGGAAGAATACGATTATCTTTGTACCCTCCACATCAGCAAAGCCCTCAAGAGCCGCCTTGCCCGTATCACCGCTGGTTGCGGTAAGGATAACTATCTTCTCGGCAACACCGTTTTTACGTGCGGCAGTCTTTAAAAGGTATGGCAGAATTGACAGCGCCATATCCTTGAAAGCTATTGTCCTGCCGTGGAAAAGCTCGAGGAAATTGCCCTTTGCGTTTACCGTAAGCGGAGCAATAAGGGGCGTGTCAAACTTGTCGTCATATGCGGAATTGATACAGTACCTGAGTTCCTCCTCCGTGTAGTCCGTAAGCACAAGCCTTAAAACACGGTAAGCAAGCTCCCTGTAATCCCAGGACAAAATGTCACTGAGGTCAAAATCCATCTTTGGCATGGTGTCAGGTACGAAAAGTCCCCCGTCGTCGGCAATACCCTTGACGATAGCCTGACTTGCCGTAAGATAATTTTTATCCCCTCTGGTACTTTTATACATAATATTCATAGTGTTTAACCTCTTTAGCTGTAGTTCATTACATAGTTACATATGGTACATTTTAACCTATAAGAATGGGTTTGTCAATTAAACCGCTTAATTTTTAGCTGAAAAACAAAGCAGAGGGCTGTTTTTGCGGAGCATGCCATACAGATAGGATTGAAACGGCAGGGATAGTACCATTCTCAAGTATCCGTCATATCAAATGATATGGCGGATACAGGCTTTCCCTTAGGCAGGGGCGGTCATAAGCAGCATAACGGCTAAAACTAATATAAGTTTTTTCATAAAATCCCCCCAATGCATAAATTTCAAAAATTTGTTAATCAGATTTTTCTGGTAATCTTTTTTATTTTTTTGGTTGCTTTTTTTACCATAACTTTCTCTATATATAGTGATTTGCAAATCAAATAAAACAATAAAGGAGAATGTTTATGGAAACAATTAATAATTTTAAAGGGTTGCTGGTATATACAACCTCAAGCACAAATTTTGAGGATACCACTATCAGAAATATTTCAGCGGGACTGCCTGATATATCGGATTATGTTATACTTGACAGAGTATCAAACAAACCATATCCTTCTGAGGTTCTTACGATAGCTAAAAAAATATATGCTTACAGACCTGATGCAAGATTTTGGATTGGTACGCCTAAGTACGACCAATATACGCATCCATCCTTTGATTTTATCAAAGGCAGTATCGAAGAAATTAAAAGCACCTTTATAAATGACAGCACAGGGCAATCAATTTGGAATAGCAACGTCAAAGGTATTTATCTTAATATGGAATCTATTTATGGTGAAATAGACTATAGTTTAAATATTAATCAAAATACCGATACTTGTATTTCGGTGGTAAAAAATGTGTCCAGTTACGTACATAACACACTTGACCTTAATCTTCTTTGGATACCATATTATGGATTCAAGGGTCATAAGGATTATGACTTAACCACAAAAACAGTTAAGGATCTGGCATACATGGTGGCACGTACAGATTTCTTTGACATTGTCATTATTCAGCCACATTATTATTTCGGTTCTGAGTATACAGATGATAGTGTTTTAATAAAAAATCTTGACGCAATCAAGTACAGTATGAATTGCAGCAATATATGTTATAGGGATGGCGTACAAGTATTTACCAGAACCCATAATAGAGCTAAAATCGGTTTTGAGATGGAAATGGATGATTTTGCATATACCTCTGATGGTCATAAAACAGATGAAAAACGTATAAGGTATGAAAAATATGTAAATGCATTTAACAGCTATAAGGACTATCCTATGTGTTATTATGCAGGCGGTTTGGATACTTTGAAATATAATTATCCTTTGATCGGGCTTTTCTTTGATACTGTGTATGGCGATGCAGACGGAAGCGGCACCTTAACTGCAAATGATGCAGCTATGATACAACAGTATACATTAACCGGTGCGCCATCTGACTATATTGTGAGTATCTGTGATGTGGATGGCAGCGGCTATCTTACAGCGGCTGATTCAGCGCATGTACTTCAGAAATCAATGGATAACTCTTATACCTTTCCTCTTATAAATAAAATCTATAATCATTGATTAACTCTTTGTAATGTATCCGTCATATCAAAAGATATGGCGGATACAGGCTTTCCCTTAGGCAGTGGCAGCCATAAGCAGCATAACGGTTAAAACGGCTATAAGCTTCATTATATCAGCTCTCTGTTTTCTGTAAAATAAACATCTTTAATCCTTTTTAATCCTTATTATCACTATCGTCAGGTATTTCTATAAGCTGCATATTAATATCTTCACCACACGCAAGATACTGCGGTATGGCACTCGGATTACGTATACTGCGCTTATAGTAAATCTTATCCTCTTTTATTCCTAAAAGTACCGTTCCATTCTGTATATATTCGTTACCCTGTTCATCATAGATATAAATTACGCCATCTCTGCCATTGGCATATATTTTATTTTTATAAAGCTGTAAATCCTGAAAGTAGCCATAGGCACCCAGATCAGGATTTAAAATAATGTCCTCACTTCCGTCTGTTTTACACCTATGCAGTTCATAATAAGCTGCATTCCTCATCCTGTCATAATAATTTACATAAACATAATATTTATACTTGCCGTCATACAGGGTACCGGTTTTTAAACAGTCGATGTTTGTATCCTCAGGCAGTTCCACAGCTGAACCGGTTGAAAAATCATAAGCATAAAGGCGATCCTGAAATGAGTCCACATATATATATGCAATTTCCCCTTTATCCGCCAAAATCTTACACTGAGCTTTATCTCCGCACATTTCCGAAAAATCAGCGGCTGCCGGCTCCGTTCCGTCAAGATTTGTGCGGATTACCTTATAAAAGCCTTCTAAAGGCACATAATAAATATACCTATGCCCAACATACGTATTAAAGGCGGTAGGTGTAAGGGCAATATTATCGGTACCGTCAGTATTGACTTTATATAGGGTTTTACTGCGCAGATCCCAGCTTTCATACTTTTCTGCTTCACTGCTGTCAAGGTGTTTATTTAATATGTAATAAATCTCATTTCCGCTTATTGTAACAATCTCCCATATTGATCCCCCGCTCCCTTTGCTCAAATCCAAAACGGTGGAAATATCGTTTGACTTTGTATCAAAAGCATAAATAGAATCCTTATAATAGGTTGACTCATAGTATATTCTGCTGTCATCCCACCGGGGGATCAGTACAGGCACAGCCTCACAGCCATACAGACGATACATTGTGGCTATCGTC
The DNA here is from genome assembly GCA_944383875.1 of uncultured Clostridia bacterium. GTDB lineage: Bacteria > Bacillota > Clostridia > Lachnospirales > CAG-274 > CALWRD01. The sequence continues at coordinate 10,082 of CALWRD010000150.1, forward strand.
TGCTCCCTTGTATAGTTCATCCAAGGGGAAAACTTGTTGTTTCCCGTACCTGTCATAACAGGCGTTCCTCCGCTGTCAACAGCTGACACCTTGTATATGGCATCCTCTGCCCAGTCGGCAAAATATTCCTCATCCGCATATTTATCTTCCCTTACATTGCTGTTGTCCACCCCTGCCATATAGGCAAGGTTGTTCAGCATTACAGCCGCCTCCTGTCTTGTTATAGCACTGTCAGGATTAAACATATCATTCCCCACGCCGGATACAATGCCAATGGTGTATGCGGCGGTAACATAGTCATCATCAATATCCGTAAAAGGAGTTTGTAAGCCCTCCGGAATGGTATACCCTGTCTTAGCCATATAGGTCTGCACCGCAAGCTGGCAAAACTCCCTGCGGGTTATGTTGTTTATGTAGTCTGATTGCAGTGTATCAGGCACAATGCCTGCCTCAACAGCTTTTTCAATACTTTCCTCCGCCCATGGGCTGTAGTCGGCAGCATAGGCTGTTGCGGTCATAAGCAGCATACCGACTAAAACTGATATAAGTTTTTTCATAAAATTCCCTCCCCATACATAAATTCTAAAAATTTGTTGATCGGACTTTTCCGGTAATCTTTTTGTTAGATTGCGATATTTAAGTTAGATGTAATAATATTCTACAAATTGATTGCTTATTTAAATACATTATATCACTTATATAAATAAAGTTCAACTCTGTTACTTCAACAGCAACCGATTCGGCATATATGCAGCATAAAAAGAATTTACAATCATTCTTGAAAATACAAAATAAATTTCTAAGCCTTATAAAAATAACCCATATTTATTTTTTTTACAGCAAACTCTAAATCTGTTGACTTAGAAATAACAATGCAATATAATATTTATTGAATAGGAGTGATCTGATGAAAAGGTTAATAACAATTTTAGGATGTTTAGTGCTCATGAGTATCAGTGTCTATGCAGAAGAGTACAGTCCATGGGCGAAGGAAAGTATCGAAAAAGCTGTTGAGGCGGGCATTGTGCCCGATACCCTGCAATCGGACTACACAAGCAACATAACCCGCAGTGAGTTTTGTCAGCTGGCAGTACAGACCTATATGGCAAAGACCGGATACACCGTACAGGAGGACTTACAAACTCCCTTTACGGATATTGATGATGACTATGTTACCGCCGCATACACCCTTGGCATTGTATCCAGTGTGGGGAATGATATGTTTAATCCCGACAGTGCTATAACAAGGCAGGAGGCGGCTGTAATGCTGAACAACCTTGCCTATATGGCAGGGGTGGACAACAACAATGTAAGGGAAGATAAATATGCGGATGAGGAATATTTTGCCGACTGGGCAGATGATGCCATATACAAGGTGTCAGCTGTTGACAGCGGAAGAACGCCTGTTATGACAGGCACGGGAGATAACAAGTTTTCCCCTTGGATGAATTACACAAGGGAACAGGCAATCGCCACCATGTACCGACTGTATAACTGCGAAGCTGTACCTGTACTGATACCTCCCAAACAGAGAAATAACATGATTTATATTGGCGGCGGCTACTTTGATACTGCTGTCTGCAAGACTGCATTGTTCCTTGAGGATATTGATATTCCGGAGGACTGTTCCACAGAATTTGTTGCCGTAAGCCGCAATGAAATTTACTATATATTACACAAGTATTCGGATGATGATGATATTTTACCCAAGGATCAGCACATCCAGATCCTGTACAGAATCAATACCGACGGTACAGGCAATATGGCGCTTACGCCTGAGGCATATAATGTGTATGTAGGTCACAGATATATTTACTACGTTCCTATGGATGAAAAGACCACTGTAGTTCGTATAAACCTTGATGGAACAGACCCTGTAAGGGCTGACTTTTCATCTGCAGGGGGTGAAGAGGGCTGGTGCAGCATAGAAGCTGATGATATGGAAACCGTCTATATTAACCTGAATACAGGGAACTATTTGGAAGATTGGACCGAAACCGAGCATATATACACCTATGATTTTTCAACCGATACGGCTGTGGAAATACCCAAGGATACCATGACAGAGTGGATGCGGACTGATACTCCCTCCGACGGCAGGTACAGGTATTATATACACGTAAATTACTATGACCCATTCAGGAATGGGGCAGATTACGAGCTGCACAGGTGTAAAATGGACGGCAGCGAGGATATTATCCTCAATCCTGACCTGTACAATGATTTTTACCCCATGGATCCACCTGTTGTTTACAAAGGTAAATTATATGCCCCTAACAGCGAGGATGGACAACTTGCTATTTTCATTTATGACAGTGCAGGAAAGGAAACCATCTTCCGCCCCTCTCCCGTAGATACTGTGGAGTATCTCCATTACTATGACAGTATTGAAAGTACTTCCGGTTTTATTGGCATAAAGGATGACAGGATATACTATCACCATAGAGTAGGAAGCCGTCTTGATAACCAGACCCATATACACAGCGTAAATATTGACGGAACAGGAGATAAACAGCTGACCCATATTACCAAAGATGGTTCCAAGGTCTGCCTTTCCGAATAATAAGACAATAAGAAGGATAACTGTTCCCTCAAACAAAAAAAGCACTTTTGCCGTTGGCAGAAGTGCTTTTTTTCTGAATAACACTTTTCACTTAAACCATGGATGATGAGCGAGGGCGGTCTTTTCACCCACCAGCTCCACGCTCTTAAGGGCATTGTCGATAAGCTCCGACTCATTCATAATAAGGCTGCGGTTAAAGACAAAGTCCGCATTTTCACAGCCCATAAGCTCCGCCGTCTGCTCCAGAGCTGCGGCAAACTCCGTTTCCATAGCGTTGGCATCAATATCAATATCATTATACATACTCATAATATTCATCTGATTGGGGGAGCCGCTGAGCCTGTCATCCTTGGCGTCATAGCCCCTGCCGTTTTCCACGATAGCCTTTTTAAAAATATCAATAATCGTCTTATAATTATCCGCATTGACCTCAATGTTAAGGGTCTCCACCCCACCCTGAGAGCCGTCCACGGTCTTGACCTTCACCGCACCGTAGGCGGAAAGGTTTTTGCGAAACTGTCCCAGATCCTCACCGTCGTAGTTTTTAATCACCAGAATAGTGTTGCGCACATCCTCCTCCATACAGTTCTGAAAGTCGGAAATAAGCTTGTTCAAGCCGTCCTGCAAGGTCTTGACGCTTTTGATAAGGGGCAGTTCCTTTGAGTTGTACTTAAAGGGAATAAGGGGCACCCTGTCAAAGCCGAAAGCTCTGCCGCCCCTTGAATAATAGGGCTGCAAACCGCCCTCCTCCCTGAGCCTGCTCCCCTCAAGGCTGTATCGTCTGACGCCCTCCGGTGTATACAGCTCTGCACGGTGCTGAACCCTCTCGCTTTTGCCCACGTAGGTCAGCACCTCATACACCCTGAGGGCGCAGTCAACCTCCGTATGCTCGCTGTCGCTCCAGAAGGGCACCACCTCCCATGGTCGGAACCTTTTAAACAGCGGCTTGCCGTTACTACCATAGTAAACATACAGCCAGCCCAGTCCGCAGTTTAAAGCGTCCTCTCCTATGCGCCTTAAAATCCTGAAAAAGTCCCTGTTAAAACAGCTCCTGAGCCGCCTTTCACATTCCTCATCCCCACAGTTTACGGTAATGGGCTTGCCCAGCAGATAGTTTACCTTCTGGTCAACAAGAACACGGTAAATATTATTGACGATTCTGTTGTTGGGCAGGTTATCCAGCTCCACCGTCTTGCCTCCCTCACCGATGGCGGTACGCACACGGCGGAGAATGTCATGATTGCCCTCGTAATACCTCTCCCCCGTGAACATATCAAGCCTCCTGCGTGAATTTCGGAAACGCATCAGCTCCTTTTCCGCAAGCTCCCTGAGGGTAAGGGGTGAATTTTGCCTGACAAGGTCATTTATCCTGTCTGTTTCGCTTAAATAATAGTTATGCATTTTTGCTCCTCCTTCCTTTTAAATCAATACAAGTGTACTCCCTCGGCACAGCTTGAAAGCTCCTCTCTGAGTTTGTCCGCAAAGAGGTTGGTAAACCTTTCAACGTCATAATCGCTGCTTACATTTGCATTTGCGGTAAAGTCCACCTTAACATTGACAATATTCTCCTTGCTCTCCCTGCTTTGGGAAGATGAAATAAGGCTTTTGACCCTAGAGTTTGAAATATACTCCCCGATTTTTTCGGAAGAGTTATTCTCCGAAAAGGCTTCAAAATTCCTGTTTAAAAGATTGCTGTACCGATTATTGTACTGCTGTATATTTTTGTATTCCACAAGCTTCTTTTCCTCCACCCGATTAAAAGCTGAATTGTGGGTGCTGTACAAAAAACGTCTCAGTGATTCATCGGTCTCTGTATTTGTCCACGGCAAAATCTCATAAGCTCCGGCTATTTCCTTCCTGCCCATGGGCATATCAGCCCGATAACAACCGTACAGCTCACGGTTTAAGCTCCCATAAGTAAAGGAATGTGAAATATCCCCTATCTTTATAAAGGAAGATACAGCTGCATTTTGAACAGTGACGACATGGGAGACGGCAGCCTTATAAAAAGCCGCTGTACCCCTCCCATACATATAAGGTAAATAATCTGGTCTGCTTACGGCAGGAACAGCAATTTCCCCCATATTAGGCATACTCACAGCAGCAAGGCATTTATCCGAGGTATATCCTTCCCTTTGGACAAGGCTTAAAGCCCTGTTTTCCTTAAGTCTTTCTCCATAAGCGGACATAAGCCCTGCCCTGTCAATCACTGTCCCATTAACGGTGCTCATTTTTTTACTTTCCGAAAATTGCACCTTGTTAAAAACATCTGTCCTGCGGCTCAGCTTTTCATAGGCACTTTCCCTTACAAGGGAATCAAGGCTGCCCAAATATTCCTTTACAAGGTAGTTGTTGGTGACATAACTGTTACCCTCAGCGGCAGGGAAAAGAGGTTCCTCTTCCCTTTCCTCAAGGGGCATATTCCACTCCTGTTCCATGCTCATCAGCTGCATAAGGGCATTTAAAATCCCCAGATATTCGTTAAGTACCATTTATATCCCTCCTAATCAAAGGAAACCAGAGAGGAGCTGCCCATATCCTCCATGGCGTAACGCATTGCGTCCATCAGGTGATTAAAGCTGTCGCAGGGGCGGTTTATCATATTACCGAAGCGATCCTTTTCCCATGTGTAATTGCTTATCTCCGTAAGAAAGTTGACGCAGCGGGGATGAATAATAAGCTTGTAATCGCTTATTAAATCAATGCCGCAGCGTATGCTGTCACTGCCCTTGTGGGCAGCCCTTATACGGCTGAGTCCAAGCTCCCTGAGCCTGTCAATGGACTTAGGCTCCGCACAGTCCGCAACTATCTTCGCCTTCCGCCAGCCTTTAGCCTCCATCAGCTCATAGATAGCCTCATTGGACATCCCCTTTTTGTACACCTCGTCCGCAACATAGAGGATACGCTTTTCTCTGTCGCACAGCCCGAAGAACACGGCGGTGGGGTCGTTTGCATAGCCGAAGTCCAGACCGAAAACAGGCTTAATACTGCTGTCCTTTAAAAGGGACTCTATATCAAACTCCCTTTCCTCCCAGTTTTCATACACAAGTCCCTCGGCTATGCCCCACTCACCCAGACCTGCAACCTGATAGCGCCGTGGATTGTGCTCCTTCATACGCTCAAACATCAGCAGGTCAGCCTCGTCAAGCCATTCATTGCACTTGTAGGTGGTGGTCTTGGCAAGCACCTGCTCGTCCTCCCTGTCAAAGAAACGCTTTTTTATCCAATGCCGCTCATTCCATGGATTTAAAGTAATGGTAACCTGCTTGAAAAGCCCCTCCGGCACCTCACCCCTGATGCTTTCATCCAGCATATCAAAGTCCGCCTCACTGGTAAGCTCATATGCCTCCTCAATCCACAGCCAGCACAAGCAGCCGCTTTTGACCGTAATGGAGGTAATCTTGATAGGGTCGTCAAGTCCTCTGAAATAAATTTTCTGTCCCGTGGGCTTGTAGGTGATTTCAAGGGGGCTGACCTTAAAGCTGAAATCCTCTGCTGCCCCAAGCCTCTCCACTGCCCAGTAAAGCTCCGCGTAGCAGCTGTCCCGAAGGGTGGAGTAAACCTTACGCACCACCAGAATGTTCGCATCCGGGTATTCCATCAGCCTGTCGATAAGGTTAAGTGCCGTGGTCTTTGACTTTTTGCTGGCACGGCTGCCCTTGCAGACCCTGTACCTGCCCTTGAAATTCCAGTAATCCTCATAGCCTCCCCCCACAAGCTCCTTATACCTTTCCTCATTCATAATACCTCCTCCCTTAGCTTAAGGTGGGTATATTGGGC
>CALWRD010000151.1 GCA_944383875.1 uncultured Clostridia bacterium
CTGCTGTAACTGACAATTCGTCACTTGCAGGTCAGGCGTACAGAAACATTGTACAAAGAATTTTGGGTAATGATGTTCCTTTACTTAACTTAGAGGAAGGTAATGGATTTGTGGGTAAGATTAAGAAGTTATTCCACTTTGGGAATTAAAAGGATGTGATAAATATGTTTGATTTTTGGGGCGTTTTTAACAAAAAAAGTTCTTCAAAGGACATTGCAAAAGACAGATTAAAGCTTGTACTTGTACATGACAGGGTAAATTGTTCCACACAGGTGCTTGAAATGCTTAAAACCGATATTATCAGGGTTATTTCAAACTATATGGAAATTGACGAGGATGAGTTGGATATAAACATTACCGAGACAATGTCCGAAGAAAAGGGCGTAAACGTACCTATGCTCTATGCCAATATACCTATTAAGAGCATGCACAAGAGCAATAAGGCATAAAAAGTGAGGTTTTGTATTTGATTACAAAAAAGCAATTACAGACATTTGACTATCTGTTGGTGCTGCTGGTCTTTTCCCTTGTTGTCTTTGGTATAATAATAATAGGAAGTGCCACGAGGATAAATATCAACGGTCCGGAGGGCGAATTTCAAAGCCAGATGATTTGGTTTGCTACCGGAATAATACTTATGCTTTTTGCCGCATTTATTGATTACCATACTATAGCTCGATTTTATCTGGTGCTTTATGGTATTAATATTTTTCTTCTTGTTTTGGTGCTTATTTTTGGCGGTGATGACGGTACCGGTGTAAAGCGCTGGATATTTGGTATTCAGCCGTCGGAATTCTCTAAGGTATTTATGATAATTTATTTGTCAAAATTTATTGACAAAAACAGGGAAAAGATTAATAATATAAGTGTACTGTTTTTGGTTTTTGTTTCTACATTAATTCCGTTTATGCTCATTAAGGAGCAGCCATCGCTTTCGGCAAGCCTTGTAACCTTGGCTATAATGATTACTTTATTGTTTACGGGTAAGATAAGCTTTAAGTATATTTTTATTGCTTTGGCTATTATAATTCCCATTGCGATTGTTGTAATTATAGATTTGCATACAGAGGAGCACAAACTGCTCAGTCTGTTCCTTGAGCCATACCATATACGCAGACTTACCACAGCCATTAACCCTGATCTTTCAAGTCCGGATTATTATCAAACCAAAAATTCTATTTGGGCGATTGGATCCGGTGAACTTAGGGGTAAGGGACTGTATCAAGGTACAATAAACCAGCTTAGCTACCTTCCTGAGTCACACAATGACTTTATTTTCTCCGTAATAGGTGAGGAATTTGGCTTTTTAGGTTGTGTTTCTGTATTGTTGGTTATGCTGCTTATTATTACAAGGTGTATTTTCATTGCCGCAAAAGCTATGGATAACTTGGGCAGGCTTATTGCTTCGGGGGTTGCGGGTATGCTTGCGTTTCAAACTTTTGTTAATGTAGGTGTTGCAACGGGATTATTGCCCAATACAGGTATGCCGTTTCCTTTTTTAAGCTACGGAGGCAGTTCTATGTGGATGAATATGATTGCAATAGGACTTGTTATTAATGTAGGTATGCGAAAGCCTAAATCAATTTTTGAGGGGTGATTTGTTTTGAACATTGCATTGGTTGCGCATGATAATAAAAAGATACTTATGGAAAACCTGTGTATTGCGTATAGACATATTTTAGTTAAACATGAGCTTTATGCTACAGGTACAACGGGTCAGTTAGTAGAGGAAACCTCTAATCTTACTGTGCATAAGTATCTTGCCGGACATCTTGGCGGTGAACAACAGCTTGGTTCACAGATTGCAAATAATGATATAGATCTTGTTATCTTTTTGAGGGATCCTGTAAGTTCAAAAAACTATGAGCCGGATATTAATTCCGTAATGCGTCTTTGTGATATTCACAATATACCGCTTGCCAGCAACCTTGCCACTGCGGAAGCTCTTTTGCTTGCCCTTGACAGAGGCGATTTGGATTGGCGAAACATAGTCAGATGATAGTGACTTTCTTAGCAATTTGGTATGTGACGTTCAGTCTTGTCACATTCTGCCTTATGGGCATGGATAAGTATAAAGCAAAACATAATAAGTGGCGAATACCCGAGCTTACGTTAATTGCTTTTTCTTATTTTGGAGGCTTTATAGGCTTTGCGACGGGAATGTATCTTTTTCATCACAAAACACGAAAATGGTATTTTTATCTGAATTTTATTTTTGCGCTATTTTTACATAGCTTATTATTATATACATTATACACAAATGGTTTACTTCTATAGATGCGGACGAGAGATGTCCGCATCATTTTTTATGCTTTCTGCCAACGGATATGGTTTTGACATAATTGACTTAAAAAGCTAAACTTGCAGTATGTATTTTTGTTGATACAATTATGCACACTGTTTTCTATGTAAATTATCCTGTGCACAATAAGTATTCTGTCTTTAAAGTGATAAAAACTTCTGTAGCCAAAACGATCCGTTTTGCAACATTTATTATAGAATTGTTCTTTTGAGCCTATTTGTTATTTAAATACAAAAAAGCTGTTGCAAAATAAAATCTATTTTACAACAGCTCCCTCATTATTATATTAATCCTTTTATTACTTTCTGCCGTACTTCTTATTGAACTTATCAACACGTCCGCCTGCATCATGAAGAAGCTTCTGGCTGCCTGTGTAGAATGGATGGCACTTAGAGCAAACCTCGACTCTGATTTCCTCCTGTGTAGAACCGCATACAAACTCATTGCCGCAGTTACACTTTACTTTAGCCTGATAATAATTAGGATGGATACCTTCCTTCATTTGTTACACCTCTTTCTGTAAAATTGAGATACATTTTGGCATCTCTATATCAGCAACATTCACATTATATCATAAACTAAGCTGCAATGCAAGCAAAAATTTACCTGTGAAAGTGTTTTTTTACGTATGTGATAAATTCTGCATTATCTTTGGTTTTGTTCATAATATCAAGTATATTTGATGTAAATTCCATAGTAGAAACGTTAGTGGCAGCTCTGTGGAGCATATAAAGACAATTGAGCTCATCCCGGCTGAGTAATAGATCCTCCCGTCTTGTGCCTGATTTGTTAAGGTCAATGGCAGGGAATATACGTTTTTCTGAAAGGCTTCTGTCCAGTACAAGCTCCATATTGCCTGTACCCTTAAATTCCTCAAAGATAACATCGTCCATTTTGGAGCCTGTTTCAACCAATGCGGTTGCCAATATTGTAAGACTGCCGCCATTTTTTATGTTACGTGCCGCACCAAAAAACTTTTTCGGAAAGTAAAGTGATGCAGGGTCAAGTCCACCGGAAAGTGTTCTGCCGCTTGGCGGAATGGTAAGGTTATATGCTCTTGCAAGTCTCGTTATGCTGTCAAGAAGAATAATTGTGTCCTTGCCTTGTTCAACCAGTCGTTTAGCTCGCTCCAATACAAGTTCAGCCACGGCTTCGTGATGCTCGGGAGGCTTGTCAAAGGTTGAGTAAACCACATCAACCATGGATGAAACGGAACTTATTATGTCAGTTACTTCTTCGGGACGCTCATCTATAAGTAATATTATCATCTTAACTTCGGGATGATTCTTTTGCAGTGCATTTGCAATTTGCTTAATGAGCACGGTTTTTCCTGCCTTTGGCGGTGCAACAATCATACCTCTTTGTCCTTTTCCTATAGGTGATGCAAGGTCTATAATTCTGCCGGCTATGTTGTCGTAAGTTGTTTCAAGCCGAAGTTTTTTGTCGGGAAAAACAGGAACAAGACTCTCGAAATTAGGACGTTTGGGAAAGTTTTCGATTGGATCGCCATTTACGGTTTTTAGCAGGAGCATAGCTCTGTAACGCTCATTATCCTTGGGTATACGCATACTGCCGACAACATAATCACCTGTACGCAATCCAAAACGCCTTATTTGTGAAGGTGATACATATATATCATCATCACCGGAAACATAATTGCCTGTGCGTAAAAAACCGTAGCCGTCAGCTAATACGTCCAATATACCTGCCCCCAGCTGTCCACTGTCAAGCTTTTCATAAGAAAAAGGTTCCGTTGATTGAGATGAATCAACTGTGTTTGTATTGTGTTGGGATTCATCCGAAGTGTTTTCGGATTTATTGTGGGTTTCACTTGAGTGATTGTTTTTTTGAACAGGATTATCGGTATGTGTGCTTCTGATGTGTCTTTCGGGAGCGCTGTTTGTGTTGGATTTTGCCGATATATCTTTTAATGTGACATCATCCGCAGAAGACGTCTGTATTTGATTTATGCTATTATTGTTTATTTTGTTTTCGTCTGTATTTGATAGAAGTTCGATTAATTTACCTTTTGAAAAAGTAGTTACTGATTTAATGCCCCTTGCCTTACCCAGTTCTCTGAGTTTGGCAAGGGTTAAATTATTATAGTCCATTATTTCCTCCAAAAAATCAATTTGGAATATTAAGCACCTGACCTTCACTAAGCACTGAGCTTTCCGTTAAGCCGTTGGCGTCAAGTATTTTTTGATAATCCGCACCGTTGCCGTATACACTCTGGCTGATGCTCCAGAAAGTGTCACCTGCTTGTACGGTGTAAGTGTTGCCGCTTGATTCTTCTTGGCTGAGGGATGTATCCGTACTTTCCTCGGAAGCAATTTCACTTTGCGCTTCACTTAAAATCTGTACAGCTGCAGTATGAGGATCATCTAAATCGGTTGATGCGTACTGAAGACTTTCGTTTTCCGCAGTCAGCTCTGTTACTTGCTGTTTAAGCTCTTCAAGCTCTGTTTCATAGGTAGACGAGCTGTTTTTTTGCAGTTCGGTTATTTGGTTACGGGCTTCTTCCAACTGATTTGCATAGTTGATATTGTTGTATGTAAGTGCTGCTATAACAATTGCGCATACGGCAAAAGCTGCGATGGTGACGATGCGACCCACACCGATTTCCACAACATCTTCATCGTCTTCATCATCCACATCATTTTCATCATTTTCATCATTTTCATCGGAAACATTGATGTCAGATGTATCGTATACTGACTTAAAATCTTCAAATGCATTTTTTGCATAGCGTTTTTGAGTATCATTCTCCTTGGTATGATGCTCGATTTCTTTTTCGTCAGTGGAAGTGTCTATTGGTGCCTCGTCGGTATGCTCGCTTTTTTTGTTATTGGCGCTGTTTTCTTTATCGGCAGCAGTTTCTGCAGCCTGTCTTGTGCGTGCTGCACTGTCTCTGGCGAGACCGGCAAACAAGTCATCAATGTCCTCATCATCTTCTTCATCATTGTATGTGGATTTCTTAAAAAAATTACTTAGCTTTGGCAAAATAATAGTTTTTTCAAGATCAGGAGGCTCTTTTGCGGGAGCATCGTCTTCAATATCAGCTTCAGTTTGATTATCTTCAGACTCATAAGTATCGGTTGTATCAACCTCTTCGTTTTTATGTTTTTTTGATTTTTTCCTGAAAACTATAGATTTTTTAGAGGAAATACCGTTGCGTTTACGACGTCTTGCGATGCTTTCACCTAAACTTTCCTCATCCGCATCGTTATCCGAATCCATAAAAGGATCCGAATAATCCGCAAAATAGTTTGTTTCGCCTTCTCCGGCAAATTCGTCAAAGAGATTACTAACTATTTCTTTTGTCTTGTCATCACTGTAAATGTCAAGCTTATCTTCGTTGTTTTCCATTGGAATATTTTTGTTGTCTTTGTCATTTTTGTTGTTAGGCATTAATAAACCTCCTTATGGTAAATCTTAAGGAAAATAAACGATTATATAAACCGGAAAGATGTTTTTGTAATGATAAATTGTTTCATATAGGTGCTTATTTACCGGATATTCAGAGTCAATCTTTAACTATTGTATATATAAACCCCCAAGTTGTCAACAAAATTTCCTAAAATTAATGAAAAATTAATCTATTTGTGTATATAAATTATATGATACTATGCGTTGGGCAGTTTTGAAACTATAATGTCCCTTACAACTGTATGCAGTGAAATTTCCTCTTCTTTGGTAAGATTATCGGTGTATATGGGTTTATGAATATAGAGATTTACGGTATCGGCTGCAATTTTATTATCGTTTCCTTCAAAGAGCTTAAATGTACCGTCAATGGTCAACGGAACAATAGGAACCTTTGCTTTAGTGGCAAGCTTGAAGCTGCCGGATTTAAATTCACCAACGCCTTTGCCTTTGCTGCGCGTCCCTTCCGGGAAGATAACCATGGAATAGCCGCTTTTTAATAATTTTATTCCTTCAATTATAATCTGCATAGATTGTTTCATATCATCTCTGTCCATAAAGAGACATTTTATTTGTTTCATCCACTTACTGATAAAAGGTACTTTCTCAAGTTCCTTTTTAGCGATAAATCCCTTAGGCACAGGAATTGATGAAAGCAGAAGAGGTATGTCAAAATTGCTTTGGTGATTGGATACAAAGAGCATTGCTCCGTCCTTCGGCAGATTTTCAAGTCCATATACATTTATTTTGGCGTGAGTGTAACGCATAACAAAATCAGCCCAATTGCTTACTTTTCGGTATGCCAGATTGTCATGTTCTTTTATCAAGTCACGCTTGATAAGACTGTTGGCATGCCATAAAAAAGGTTCATTTATAATAAGGCTGAATATAAGCCCAGCAGCCCAGAAAATTGTTTTGATCATAAATTTACTCTCCTTTGCAAAAAAAACTTTTTATCATGCTAAAAGTATGCTATAATAACAGTATACAATTTTTTTACAGAAAATAAAAGAGTTTTTTTGGAGGTTGCTTATGTTACCTAATGAGGCGTGGCTTAGTATTGCAAAAGGATTGGCAAAGGAAACCGTTGAGCTTAAAACAAGTGCCAATGTCCTTAATGAAATTTCAAAAACTTACTTTGCCCGTTTTGAATATGACAGGTTGGTGTTTACCGGTATGCCGGGTATGCTGGGATATGAGCCTATATATGAGCCTGTTGAGGTGGACTATACGGAATTTTCGGAAATTTTTCCTATGTATTTCGGTAAGCTTAGATTTGCTTCGCAAAATAAGGATGCAATAAAGAATTGTAAGTATGTTTTTCCGCTTATTAAAAAATATGTTGTGGATAAGGCAAACGGCAACATACAGGATGCCGCAAAACTTCCGTAAATAAAAAATATATTTCGCTTTGGGTTTAAAATAAGCGACTGTTAAAATATGGTTGAGGTTTGATTTATGAACGAGAGAGAAATTGCGCTTTATGCAATAACAGACATATTAAGTGAAAAAGGATACAATAACATAGTACTTAGAAATACATTCAAAAAAAATAAACAGCTTTCTGTTGTGCAAAGAGGTTTTGTAACCGAGCTTGTAAACGGCACACTCAGAAACCTGATTAATATTGATTATATCATTTCTTGCTTTTCAAGGACACCTATAGACAAGATGAAACCTCTTGTTATCAACTGTCTAAGGCTATCGGTTTATCAAATAATGTACATGGATAAGGTACCTGACAGTGCTGCCTGCAACGAGGCTGTCTTACTTATCAATAAAAAGGGATTTAATGGACTTTCCGGATTTGTAAACGGTGTGCTGAGAAATATAGTCAGAAACAAAAATTCTGTTAAGTATCCGGATGAACGGTCAAATCCTATTGATTACCTTTCAATTAAATATTCATATCCTAAATGGATAATAGAGTATTGGCTTAAGGAATTGGACTTTGAAAAGGTCAAAGCTATGTGCATTGAAAACAACCTTGCGCCTCGCATAGGTATTTGTATTAATACTTGCAGAACTAATGCGGCAGAAATCAAAGAGCTGCTTGCAAAGGATAACATAGCCGTTACAGAGGGTTTCATATCATCTGACAGTTTATATATATCAAAGACCAGTGATATAACGCAGGCAGAGGCATATAAAATGGGCTTGTTTCATATAATGGATGAAAGCTCTATGCTTGCTGCAAAACTGCTGAATCCATATGAAGGTGACGTGGTTATGGATGTTTGTGCGGCACCTGGCGGAAAAAGTTTTTATTGTGCCTATCTTATGAATAACAGGGGTAAAATATTAGCAGGAGACATACATGAGCATAAACTTAAGCTTTTAAAGGAAGGTGCCGAACGACTGGGACTTGATATAGTTAAACCCGTTCTTGCCGATGCCACTGTGTTCAATCCTGACTATGCCGACAGTGCGGACTGTCTTATTGCCGATGCACCTTGTTCAGGGCTTGGGCTTGTAAGAAAAAAACCTGACATTAAGTATAATAAAACCTATGGGGATATAATTGAGCTTGTAAGTCTGCAAAGAGAAATTTTAAGGACAAGCGCAGCCTATGTGAAAAAAGGCGGTACGATGATATATTCGACTTGTACGGTTTCTTCGGAGGAAAATTTGGGTAATGTAAGGTGGTTTTTGAATAATTTTGATTTTGAACCTGTAGATCTTTCACCTTTGTTGCCGGATAAAGTCAGCAGTGAAACGGCAAAAGACGGATATATACAGATTTTGCCCGGCGATTTTGGTACAGATGGTTTTTTTATAGCTAAGTTTGTGAGGAAAAGCTGATGGAAAAAACGGATATAAGAAGTCTCACACTGGAATGTTTGCAGAAAAGACTTGAAGAGCTTGGTGAAAAGTCCTTTAGGGCAAAGCAGATATTTAGTTGGCTGCATGCAAGGCAGTGTGAAAGCTTTGATGAAATGACGGATATATCAAAGACTTTACGGTCAAAGCTTGCTGAAGAATTTCGTATTAGCAATTTGAAAATAGTAGAGGTATTTCGTTCATCGGAAGACAATACAACAAAGTACTTGTTTGATATAGGTAATAATACTATAATAGAAAGTGTATTTATGCAATATGAATATGGCAATGCGGTTTGCGTATCATCACAGGCGGGATGCAGAATGGGATGTTCTTTTTGTGCAAGCACGGTTGATGGACTTGAAAGGAATCTGCTTGCCGGTGAAATAGCCGATCAGATTTACAAAATACACAAAGACACAGGTCAAAGGATATCAAATATAGTTATTATGGGCAGCGGTGAACCGCTGGATAATTATGATAATGTAATTGATTTCCTTAATATAATAAACTCCGATAAGGGCTTGGGAATAGGTATGAGACATATTACTCTTTCCACCTGTGGATTGGTTGATAAGATATATCAGCTTATGGAGCTAAGACTTCAGATTACGCTGGCAATCAGTCTGCATGCGCCAAATGACGAAATCAGGCAAAGACTTATGCCTATTGCAAAACGGTACAGCATCACTGAGGTAATCAAGGCAGCAAAGACTTATGCGGATGTGACAAAAAGACGGGTAACATATGAGTACTCCCTTATTAAAGGAATAAATGACAGCAGGGAAAATGCCGGGGAGCTTGCTTCAAGATTGCATGGTTCTATGTGCCATGTTAATCTCATTCCGGTCAATGATGTTAAGGAAAGCGGCTATGTGCGCAGCAGTGAAGACAATATACGTGCATTTGCTTCCGTGCTGGAAGATAATTCCATAGAGGTGACGGTAAGGCGAAGGCTTGGCAGCGATATAAATGCAGCCTGTGGTCAGCTCAGAAAAAGATACAAGGATAACGAGGTGTTATAATGCTAGCTATTGGTAAAACCGATATGGGCAAGGTCCGTGGGAATAATGAGGACGCTGTGCTTATAAAAAATGAGCCTGTCGGCATACTGCCAAATCTTTTTATAGTGGCTGATGGCATGGGTGGTCATAAGGCAGGGGAGGTTGCAAGCAATCTTGCCATAAGATATTGCTGTGAGTATTTGAATTCACCGGAACATGAGCGGGGCGAATTGCTTGACAGCCTTATAGATGCAGTTTGTTATGCCAATAAAATGGTGTACGATATCAGTTTAAGTGAAAGCAGCTGCTCCAATATGGGCACTACATTTACCGGCTGCTCGGTAAAGGATAATACAGCGTATATTGTGCATGTGGGCGACAGCAGATTGTATAAAATAAATAAGGATGCCATTGAGCAGGTTACTATGGATCATTCCTTTGTTGCAGAGATGGTTCGCGCGGGCAAGCTTACACCGGAGGAAGCAGAGGTACATCCCGACAGAAATGTTATAACAAGGGCTGTGGGTACTGATCCGGAGGTACAAATTGATGGAATAGTGGTTGATATAAACAGCGGTGATACATTGCTTATATGCAGCGACGGACTGAATACAATGCTTAGTGACAGTGAAATATTTGAAATAGTTTCACAAATGCAGCAGCGTCCGGAGGAAAAATTGGAAAGACTGATTGAAAGTGCCAATCAAAAGGGCGGCAAGGATAATATATCGGCTATACTTATATGCTGTGGGGAGGGGGATAGATCATGAAGCTGGAACCCGGTACGCTTGTAAATGACAGATATACAATTATTGAGCAAATTGGTCTTGGTGGTATGGCTGTGGTTTACAGAGCCAGAGATGAAAAGCTTGGAAGAGATGTTACTTTTAAAGTACTTAGGGAAGAACATCTTTCCGATAATGAATTTATCAAAAGATTTAATGTGGAGGCAAGAGCAGCCGCAAGCCTTTCACATCCTAATATAGTCAGTGTATATGATGTTGGCAATGACGGAGATATATATTTTATTGTAATGGAATATATTGACGGCTGTACACTTAAAGATCTTATTAACCGTAAGGCACCCTTCAGCAATCAGGAGGTAATAAGCATATCTCTTCAGGTTGCTTCGGCTCTTGAACATGCCCATGCTAACGGCATTATTCATAGAGATATAAAACCACAGAATATTTTGGTTTCAAGTTCAGGCAAGGTTAAAGTAACGGATTTTGGTATTGCCAGAGCTGCCTCCAGTA
>CALWRD010000152.1 GCA_944383875.1 uncultured Clostridia bacterium
TTTAAGTCACTTGTCAAGGATTTTATTTCAAGGCTGGAGGATTAAGCTATGAGAATCAGATTTTACAATGCCCGTATATTGACACTGGATAACAGCTTTGATATTATCAGCGGCGAGCTGTGGGTCAATAATGGCAAGATAGAATATATAGGCGATAAAAAGAAGGATATGCCCATTTTTGACAAGACGATAAATGTTGAAAATAATCTGCTTATGCCGGGCTTTAAAAATGCCCATACACATTCGGCTATGACTTTCCTAAGAGGTTATGCTGAGGATATGCCCCTTGAAACATGGCTTAATGAAAGGGTTTTTCCCTCTGAGGCAAAGCTTGAGGAGGGTGACTGCTATAATCTTGTGCGCCTTGCAATGCTGGAATATATTGAAGGCGGTATTACGTCCTGTATGGATATGTATGCCTTTGAGGAGGAAACTGTGCAGGCTGCCGAGGACATAGGAATGAGGGTTGTACTCAGTGACCCTATGAATGATTTTTCCAGCAGCATATCAAGGCAGGAGGAACTTTATAAGCAATTTAACGGCGGCAGTGAGCTGGTAAGTAAGGTTTTGGGCTTTCATGCGGTTTATACCACTTCCGAGCCGCTGCTTAAGGAGCTTGCAGCCATTGCACATAAGTATAAAGCGCCTGTATACACTCATTGCAGCGAAAGTGAGTCGGAGGTACAAAACTGTATTAAGGAACATGGCAAAACACCTGTTGAATATTTAAACGATATGGGTATTTTTGACTATGGCGGAGCAATTTATCACGGTGTCCACTTAACCGATAAGGATTGTGAAATACTGAAGCAAAAAAATGTTTCCGTAGTCACTTGTCCCTCATCCAATTTAAAGCTTGCAAGCGGTATTGCCTCTGTTGCAAAGCTTGCGGAGATGGGTATTAATGTAGGTATAGGGACGGACGGACCTGCCAGTAACAATGCCCTTGATATGTTCAGGGAAATGTATCTTGTCAGTACCTTGCAGAAATATCTTTTAAAGGATGCTTCCGCTATGCCTGCCGAAAGTGTGTTGAAGATGGCAACGGTAGGTTCCGCAAGGGCTATGGGACTTAATGACTGTGACTGTCTTCGCAAGGGAAAGTGTGCGGATATAATTATGCTTGACCTTAAGCAGCCTGATATGCAGCCTGAGAACAATATAGTCAAGAGTATTGTTTACAGTGCGTCAAAAAAGAATATAAAAATGACTATGATTAACGGAAATATAGTATATATGGACGGCATTTACTATATCGGTGAAAGTCTTGACAACATATTTGCCGCTGCCACACAGACGGCGGAAAGGTTAAAAGGAGGAAAGGTACTGTGATTACCTTTGATGATATTAAAAACAACAGGGAAGTACAGATATATATTGAAAAGGCGGATGACTGCCTGAGTTCACTTGGCTATACCGAGCATAGTTTTGCCCATGTAACTAAGGTTTCGGATACGGCTGCCATGATTTTGCGCACCATGGGCTATGGTGAAAGGGAAGTGGAGCTGGTGCGTGTGGCAGGCTATCTTCACGATATAGGCAATGTGGTAAACCGTGTTGACCATGCCCAAAGCGGTGCGGTAATGGCATTCCGTATACTTGACCATATGGGAGCGGATGCCGAGGATATAGCGGACATTATTTGTGCTATCGGTAATCATGACGAGGGTACGGCCGTGCCTATCAATCCCATTTGTGCTGCTCTTATTCTTGCCGATAAGAGTGATGTTAGGTATACAAGGGTCAGAAATACTGATTTTGCTACCTTTGATATACACGATAGAGTTAATTATTCCGTTAAAAAAAGTGACCTTCTTATCAACGAGGAAAAAACGGAGGTGCATTTGCAGCTTTATATTGATACGGAGTTCTGTTCCGTTATGGACTACTTTGAAATATTTATGGGACGTATGCTGTTGTGTAAGAAAGCGGCAGACAGGCTTAATTTAAGGTTTAGGCTCTACGTCAACGGACAGAAGCTGCTTTAAAATATGCCTGAAAACGGAAGTGATATTTTGGATAAAATAATTGAGCTAAGACATTTGCTGCATCAAAATGCAGAGCTATCTCTCCATGAGGATAAAACAAGGCAGATCATAAAGGATTTTATAAGGGAAAATACGCCTTTAGTACCTGTAGAGGAAAAGGGCTGTATTTATGCTGTTTATAACCCGGATGGGGAAAAGACCGTTGCCCTGCGAGGGGATTTTGACGCCCTGCCTATAGAGGAAAAAAATGACAAGCCCTACTGTTCTTTAAACAAAGGTATTTCCCACCGCTGCGGACACGATGGACACACCGCAGCCCTTTGCGGTGCAATGCTCAATATAATTGAAAAGGGATGTAAAAACAGGATTATATTTATCTTCCAAAAGGGTGAGGAAACAGGCGCAGGCGGCGAAGTTGGCGCAAATATTCTTAAAAGGTTCGGTGCCGACAGGGTTTACGGTTGGCATAATATACCGGGATTTGAAAAAAATACGATACTTATAGGGGACAATACTTTCTGCTGCGGCTCAAGGGGTATTATTATTGAGCTGGAGGGTAAATCTGCCCATGCCGCCTATCCCGAGACAGGTATAAGCCCTGTCAATGCTATAAGGGATATACTTGACTATGTTAATGAGCTTAATTCTTCTCCTTCAAAAGGACTGCTGCACTGTACCGTCGTTGGCATAAACTGCGGCGGTGAGGATTTTGGGGTTGCCGCCTATAGGGCAAGGGTTATGCTGACTCTTCGGGGCGAGAATGGGGATGAATATGAGGCTGCCGTAAAAGGTCTGGAGAATAAGGCAAATTATTGTGCTCACAGGGACGGTCTTAAATACTCTGTCAGTTACAGTGATGTATTTCCGTCAACCGAAAACGGTAAGAGGGCAGTAAATGAGCTTACGGAGATATGCAAAAAAATCGGCTTAAAATATGTAAAGCCCAAGGAGCCCTTTCGCTGGTCGGAGGATTTCTGGCATTATACACAAGCAACAGAGGGCTGCTTTTTCGGTATAGGCTGCGGTGAGGATTATCCGTCTCTGCATACGGATAAATATGACTTTCCCGATGATATAATTAAGACAGCGGTTATGGTTATGACAGAGCTTGCTCTTGCAAAGTTTACCGAGGGGCAGCAATGATTTACCTGTTGTAATATGGTGATAAAGAGAAATTTTCATTATAAAAAGGAAGTATACATATGTCAAAGGATAAAAAAATCAAAACTAACGCTATGCGTATACTGGACAGTATGGGGATTGACTACGAGGTCAAGACCTATGAGTGTGATGAGTTCGTTGATGGTTTAAGTGTAGCGGAAAAGCTGGGACAAAATCCCGAGCAGTGTTTTAAAACCCTTGTAACCCAAGGCAAGAGCGGGGAGTATTTTGTTTTTGTGTTGCCCGTTGCCTGCGAACTGGATTTTAAAAAATGTGCTGCCGCAGTAGGTGAAAAATCCGTTGAAATGATACATGTTAAGGATATTAATAAGGTTACCGGCTATATCAGAGGAGGTACTACCTCTATAGGAATGAAAAAGCAGTATCCCACCGTTGTACACAGCAGTGCCCTTGACTTTGATAAAATAATGATAAGTGCGGGCAAGATAGGTATGCAGCTTGTGATTGCCCCAAATGACCTGCTTAAGGCGGCAAATGCCAAAACAGAATACATAATACGGGACTGATATTTTAGGCACTTCATTTTACGGAGTGCCTTTTTGTTTGGTAGTGAATAAAATAAGTTAATTGTGATTGGATTACATCAGTGTTATAATTAGTAAAAATACATTTGGTATAAAATGATTTTGAAACGGAGGTTGTTATTTATGGCAAAGACATTGGTGGCTTATTTTTCTGCAAGCGGAGTTACAAGGCGTGCGGCAGAGGATTTGGCAGAGGTTACAGGCAGCACTTTGTATGAGATTTTGCCTGAAACACCGTACACCCATGCAGACCTGAACTGGACAGATAAAAACTCCAGAAGCAGTGTTGAGATGAAAAATCCTGATTTCAGACCACCCATTTCCGGTAAGTTTGAGGATATGGACAGCTACGACACTGTATTTGTGGGTTTCCCTATTTGGTGGTATATTGCACCTACTATTATAAATACATTTTTGGAGCAGTATGATTTTTCGGGAAAAAGGATTATTCTGTTTGCAACTTCAGGTGGCAGCGGTTTCGGAAAGACTGTTGAACATTTGAAAGGCAGTGTTTCAAATGCTGCCCACATAGAGGAAGGACGTCTTCTCACACGTATGTCCAAGGCAGACATAAAGGCGTGGGTTGACAGCCTTAATTTTTAAGCTTGCAAAGCGGTACTTAAAGGTACCGCTTTTTTGTTGTATTATGGATGAAATTGTTTTAAAATGAGGAGTAGAGGTGATTTATATGTACAGGAAGGCAAATATTGAGGATTGCAGTGAGGTTTATGCCCTAATCTGTGAGCTGGAGGGCAAAGAACTTCCCTATAAGGAATTTGCAAAAATTTTCAGCGAACAGGTAAAAGATGAGCACTATTACTGTCTTGTATATGAGTATGAGGGTAAGGTAATTGCTGTTTTAAACCTACGCTTTGAGGGACAGCTTCATCACGCATCTAAAATAGCAGAGATAATGGAGTTTGAAGTCAGCGAAAAGTACAGGAGCGGGGGCATCGGTAAGCAGATGATAACTGCTGCTTTTGAAATAGCAAGGGACTTGGGCTGTTCACAAATCGAGGTGGCAACAAACAATCTACGTAAGGGTGCACATCGTTTTTATTCAAGGGCAGGTATGCACAACTTTCATTATAAGTTTTCAATGCCATTAATTGGTGAGGACTTTGAGGAAAATGCAATAGGCAGGTAAGGCATATTTAGTATATTTGTGGAATTACCTAAATTCATATTGACAAAGTATGAAATAGGTGATATTATATTGTGCATATAACATACTAAATTGATATGAAAAGAGGTTTTGACATGGCAAATATAAAAAAAGATTTTACTCAGTTGGTGGGCAGGACTCCTTTAGTCAGGGCAGACAGGTTTTTAGAATCCCTTGGTATTGAAGGTGTTGAGATTATCGTAAAAGTTGAGTATTTCAATCCAACGGGCAGCGTTAAGGACAGGGCGGCTTTGGCAATGCTTGAGGCTGCGGAAAAAAGTGGAGAGCTGAAAAGAGGAGGTACTGTTATAGAGCCTACCAGCGGCAACACCGGTATAGGAATTGCGGCGGCAGCAGCAGTTAAGGGCTACAGAACTATTTTGACTATGCCCGATACCATGAGTGTTGAAAGGCGCAGCCTGCTTAAGGCATACGGTGCAGAGCTTGTACTTACCGATGGTGCAAAGGGTATGAAGGGCGCTATTGAAAAGGCAGAGGAACTTAAAAACAACATTGAAGGCGCCGTTATCCTGGGTCAGTTTGATAATGAGGCAAACCCACGTATACATTTTGAAACCACAGGTCCGGAAATCTGGGCTGATACAGACGGCAAAATTGATATTTTTGTTTCAGGTGTGGGAACAGGCGGTACAATAAGCGGTGTGGGAAAATTTTTAAAGTCGAAAAATCCTAATATACGTATAGTGGCTGTAGAACCGTCCGCAAGTCCGGTACTTTCCGGCGGTGCGCCGGGCAGTCACAAGATACAGGGAATCGGTGCAGGTTTTGTGCCAAGAATACTCAATACGGATATATATGACGAAATTATTAAGGTGTCAAATGAAGATGCTTTTGAGTACGGCAGAAATTTTGCAAGGAATGAAGGATTGCTGGTTGGTATATCTTCCGGTGCCGCCCTTAAGGCTGCAGCTGAACTTGCCGAGAAAAAGGAAAACATAGGCAAAAGAATAGTTGTACTTTTGCCGGATTCAGGTGACAGATACCTTTCAACTCCTATGTTTTCATAAGAGGGCATAACCGTAAACCGTTTGGCATATTTATATAATAAAGTATGCTTGAGGTGAAGGGAATTGGATTATGGGTATCTGGTAAACAACGGCGAAGGAAAACAGACGCTTTATTATTATGCAAACGGCAGCATTATGCGGCGGGTTATTGAAAATGATATGCCCGGCAGAACAGAGAGCATAGCGCATAGTGTTATGCCCTTTGTTTTTGTTACGCTCAGGCAGGGGGTTCCTGTTATAATTTATCAGCGTGAAAACGGAGATGTGGTGCTTTCCTGTGAAGATCAAAGCAGGATACTTCAAAGCGGAGGCAAAGCTACGGGAGAGATTTTTTTAAGTGCCGTGTTTTCCGGCAGACGTATGCGTCTTATATATATAAACGGCGGCAGCCTTGTCACCCAAAGCAGTGATGGGCATGGCAGTGCAGATGCGGTTATACTTGATGAGCCTGTAGGTAATTTAGCCTACAGGCTTATTCCGATTGTGGAAGGTGGTTATTACCTTATTTATAAACGTCGAGTGCCTGAACAGCAGCTTGGTTACCGTGAGCTTACTGCTGTATCTGTGGGGGATTACAAACGGATATTTTCAACGGGCTTTGACATAGGTGACAGCTCCGTATGTACAGCTGATGATATAGTTCATTTTGTTTTTGTATCTATGAGCCGTTTTGCTGTCAGAGTTATGTACTGCCGTCGGTTTGAAGGCAGTTTTTCCAAGCCGAAAAATCTTTGGGAAGGCAGTCGCTGCGGTGCTGTATGTGTAGCTGCCGACGGCTCTGATGTTTTTGTATGGTGGGAAAGCGGCGGACATGTATATGAAAGTGTTTCTCGCAACGGTGGAGAAAGCTTTTCACAATGCGTGCGCAGAGGGAACATAAGACTTATGGCAAAAATTTTGCATTTGGGTGGAACAGGCTGTGGCGTAAGTGAGCTTATGCTAACGGATTCATGTAAACTTTATGCACCGGATGAGGTAAAGGAACTTATCAAGCTTAGCGGTGGCAGTAAACCACCTGTGCAAGCAGAGAAAAAAGAAGAAAGAACGGAAAACAATACAGTTTTTTTCAGGCTAAGAGAGGAACTGGCAAGAAAGCAGGAACAGATTGACAGGCTTGCTTATGCCTTAAAATGCAAAAATGAAGAGATAAGTAAAACTGAGTTTAATTTAAGACAAAAAAATGCTGAGCTGAAAGCAGAAATTTCCAGAATTAATGCTGAAAAATCGGCAGTTATTGATAAAAATGAACGACAAATAGATTATATTAATGATAATAATCAATAAATATTGTTTTAGCACTATATATATTATAATTTATTTATGCTATAAATGTGCACAATAATTAAAGAGATAAATAGAATTATTTTCTTGAAAAAATACACTCTTTATGCTAAAATATATTTAAGATATTTTATCTTAATTTGTAAATTGAACAATTTATGCGTAGGAAAGGGGTGTTTTTTTATGGATTATTGGAAAAATATCGGAACCAATATACGCCTGCTTAGGAAAAGCAGAGGACTTACCATTGAAGACTTGGCGTGTGTGTTGGATATTGCTCCCGGATTTCTGGGTTTGGTAGAACGGGGAACCAGAGGGGTATCTCTTGCAAATCTTGCAAGGATCAGCATTTTTTTTAACGTAACTTTAGATCAACTTGTTAAGGGGAGGGTTGAGGCAGAGCAATATGCGGCGGATAAAAATTCGCTTATGGGTAAGGTGCATGACCTTGCCTTTGCACTTACTGAAGATGAACTTAAGGTTATTACCAGCAATGCAAAAAAGGTGATGGCTTTAAAAAGTAAGGGATAAATCTTTTACATAATAACATAACGAATACTGACGACTTCCGATAGGTTAATTGCTGAAGGAAGTCGTTTTTTAATTTGCACTGCTTGAAAATAAGGATGAAATAAGCTATACTGATATTAAGTGAAACGGAGGTTGTGCAATGAAGCTGCAAAAGCTGCTCAGCTATGTAAGGCGAGCTGTGGATGATTATAATATGATTGAGGAAGGCGACAGAATAGCCGTGGGAGTTTCGGGAGGCAAGGACAGCCTTGCACTTGTGGTTGCTCTTAAGGCATTGCAGCGCTTTTATCCGAAACATTTTGAACTTGTGGCAATCAGTGTCAATATGGGTTTTGAGGGTATGGATTTTACACCTGTGACGGCAATGTGTGCCGAGCTTGGTGTGGAGTATCATATAGTTGATACGGATATAGGAGAGATTATCTTTAACGAACGCAAAGAAAAAAATCCCTGTTCTCTCTGCGCAAAGATGCGAAAAGGTGCTCTTAACACCAAGGTAGAGGAGCTTAACTGCAATAAGGTGGCATTGGGACACAACCGTGACGATGTTATTGAAACCCTGCTTATGGCACTGCTGTACGAAGGCAGAATATATACATTCAGTCCTGTTACCTATCTGGACAGGATGAAAATAACCTCTATACGTCCGCTTATTTACGTGCCGGAAAAGGAAATAATAGGCTTTGCACGGACGGAGAATTTGCCTGTGGTAAAAAGTACCTGTCCTGCCGACGGCAATACAAAGCGTGAGGATATGAAGCAACGTATTGCCGAACTTAAGACGGACTTTGACCATTTGGATGAAAAGCTTCTGGGCGCTGTCAAGCGTTCTTTTATACCGGGCTGGAACATTGAAAAGGGTGAGAGTAATGGATGATTTTGAATACAGCAAGGAGCAAGGTCGCAGGGATATACTTATGACAAGGACTGTACTTAAGGATTTGCCCGCATTTTGTCGGGAATTTTTTATCAGCCTTAATGACAATACATCCACTAAGACAAGACTTAATTATGCCTATGACCTTAGGGTGTTTTTTAAGTATATTACTGAGGAATTGGATTTGTTTGAGGGAAGGGGTGCGGATAAGCTTACCATTGATGACCTTGCCAAGATAACTGCCAATGACATCAGGCTTTTTATGGATTATTTGACCTACTATGTTAAAGACAACGGAACCCTTGAGGGTGAAGCAATGACTAACGGCGAAAAGGGAAAGTCACGTAAGCTGTCGGCAGTGCGTAAGCTTTTTGAGTATTTTTATACAAATGAGCTTATTCCTGCCAATCCGGCGCAGCTTGTGAAAACTCCTAAGCTCCATGAAAAGGCGATAATCAGGCTTGAACCTGACGAGGCGGCACGCCTGCTTGATGAGATTGAAAGCGGAGATAAGCTCACCGAAAGGCAAAAACGTTTTCATAATTTTACAAAGGCAAGGGACTTAGCTATAGTTACTTTGCTGCTTGGTACGGGTATGCGTGTGTCCGAGTGCGTGGGAATTGATTTGGACCACATTGATTTTAACGTTGGCGGCATTAAGATTCACCGTAAGGGCGGCAATGAGGTAGTTGTTTATTTCGGCGATGAGGTGGAAAGTGCACTTCAAAACTACTTAATCGAGCGTGAAAATATGAATCCCCTGCCGGGACATGAAAAGGCTCTTTTCCTTTCCATCCAAAACAAGCGCATAGGTGTACGCAGTGTTGAAAATCTGGTTAAAAAGTATTCAAAGCTGGTAACTAACGTAAAAAATATATCCCCCCATAAGCTGCGCAGTACCTTCGGTACCAATCTGTACAGAGAAACGGGAGATATTTATCTTGTTGCAGATGTGTTGGGGCATAAGGATGTCAACACCACAAGAAAGCATTATGCTGCGGAAAGTGATGAAAACAGAAGGAGAGTAAGGGATGTTAAAATCAGACGCAGTTAAACGGACTGCCGCCTATGTAATCGAATTTATAATTTATTCTTTTCTGGGCTGGTTATATGAAACCATTTGTGAAAGTATATTTGCAGGCAGATTTGTTTTGAACGAAGGCTTTTTATGCCATCTTCCTGTCTGCCCCATTTATGGTGTAGGTGCTTTTATTGCACTTGGCATAATGTACCGTATAGGTAATCTGAACAAGCTGAAGGTGTTTATCGGCGGTACTGTTATTACAACAGTGGTAGAGTACATAGCTGCCATTATTCTTGAAAGCATACTGAATAAAAAACTTTGGGACTATACCCCTTGGATTCTGGATTTTCAGGGCAGGATTTCCGTTATAAGCTCACTTATTTTCGGTCTTGGCTGTGTATTGGGCTATTGGCTTCATCCACGCTGTATGGCATACTGCTTAAAAAGGCAGTGGACGGTTGCGGTTGCCGCCCTCTGCCTACTTGCAATGGTGATCGACTTTATTATCGTGGTATCGGGTTTGGTTTAAGCCCCTAACCAGTCTGTCAAGATGCTGCCTATGTTGTGTATAAAGCCTGCCTTTTCCACGTCCTCGGCTGCAACCAAGTCACAGCTTCCTACCTCTTTACCTTCGCTGTAGTATACCAGCCTGCCAAGTTTGTCACCTTTTTTTATTGGGGCATTTACTGCCTCGCTGAGCTCCACCTTGCCTTCAAGGGCAGTGTCGGAGCCTTTTTTTGTAAGCAGGCTGACTTCGCCTTTTATTATTGCGGGCACGCTGTCCTTTTCGCCCTTGTATACGGTCACATCGCCTTTTTTTGTACCTTCCGGCTCGCCGTGCTTGACCTCGTAGTTTGCAAAGCCGTAGTCAAGCAGCTTTATTACTTCGGCAAACCTTACCTTGGGGTCGGGAGCTGCCATTACTACCGCAATCAGATCCATATTATCCTTGGTTGCTGTTCCCGAAAGACAGTACAGCGCCTTTCCGGTTGATCCTGTTTTAAGCCCTGTGGCATAACTGTACTGTTTGATAAGCTTGTTGGTATTGGTCAGTCCAAAAACACTTTCACCTCTTTTTGTGTTATGGGTTATGCTGTCCTGCCAAGTGGTTGTATACTTTTTAACATCGGGATATTTATTCATAAGTTCACGGCTCATTAAGGCTATATCCCTTGCACTCATAACATGCCCCTCCGTATCAAGTCCGCATGCATTTTTAAATACCGCCGTTTTCATTCCCAATCCCTTTGCTCTTTCATTCATCAGGGCTACAAAACCGCCTTCACTGCCGCCTATATACTCAGCCATGGCTACGGCTGCATCATTTGCCGAGGCAATGGCAATGGACTTTGTAAGCGCCTCAACGGTCTGTGTTTCGTTAGGTTCAAGGAAAATCTGCGAGCCGCCCATACTTGCGGCATACTCCGATACAGTCACGGTATCCGTCCACTTTATTTTACCTGATGCAATGCTGTCATATATCAGCAATAGGGTCATTATTTTAGTAACGCTGGCAGGTGGAAGTGCCTCGTCAGCATTGCTCTCGTACAGCACCTTTCCGGTTGATGCCTCCATAAGTATTGCCGATCTTGCGTTGATGTCAAGTGCAGATGTATCCTCCGCATATACGCCGCAGCAGGAAATAATCGCAATTACAGCTGCCAGCATAATGCTCAGCATTTTTTTATACATTAAAAATACCTCCCGTAATTAATTTACAAGAGGTATTATTTGCTTTATGATATAAAAATATACTTATAGCGCATTTGCAAGAAAAGCCGCTTATTTCATTCTGTTTTTAAGGAAGTCGGGAATGTCTAACTTCTTAGGGTCAATATTAACCCTTTCGGTTTCGTTGCTGTCCTGTGGGATAGGATCGCTGTTCCTGCTTCTGGTATCGCTGAAGTGTGGTGTGCTTATCACTGGCTCAGAACTGTTATTGTAGTTTCTTAAGCTGTTTAAAAAGCTTTGAGCAGATGACATAGGCTGTTGTGGCTGAGCCTGAACTTGTGGCTGAGGCTTAACCTCTTTCTTTTCAGGTTCTGCCGCAGGTGCGTTTACATCAACAAGACCTGTTGCAACCACGGTTACTATTACCTTATCCCCAAGGCTCTCATTTACGGTTGTACCGAAGATAATTTCGGCATCCTCGTCAAGCTGTTCGGCTATGCTGTCAGCAGCTGCACTTGCCTCAAGGAGTCCCAGGTTAGGTCCGCTTGCAATGTTGACGAGCAGATTTTTAGCACCCTTAAGGGAAGTTTCAAGCAGAGGTGAGTTGATAGCCTTAAGGGCTGCCTCTTCAACGCTGTTAGCCTCACCCACGCCGAAGTGAGCAAGTCCCTGATCACGCATTACCGTACATACATCGGCAAAGTCCACATTGATAACGCCTGGCTTTGTAATGAGTTCGGCTATACCTATTACGCCTTGATGAAGTACGCTGTCGGCTATTTCAAAGGCACCGGACATAGTTGTATTTTTGTCGGCTATTTCAATTAATTTCTGGTTTGGAATAACGATGAGGGTATCCACATACTTTTTGAGTTCTTCAATACCTTCGATGGCGTTTTTCATACGCTTTTTACCTTCAAAGGCAAAGGGCTTTGTAACAACCGCAACCGTAAGTATTCCCTTCTCTTTGGCAAGTTTGGCTATTACGGGAGCTGCGCCTGTACCTGTACCGCCGCCCATACCGGCAGTAATAAATACCATATCAACGCCTTCAAGATTAGCGGCTATTTCCTTGGAGGTTTCCTCAGCAGCCTGCTGACCTACGATAGGGCGTCCCCCTGCGCCTAAGCCCTTGGTAAGCTCCGCACCTATGGCTATCTTCCTTTCGGCAGGGGAGTTGTTAAGGGCCATCTGGTCGGTATTGATAGCGATAAACTCAATACCCTCAGAGCCCGATTCTATCATACGGTTTACGGCATTGTTGCCGCCGCCGCCCACTCCGAGTACAACGATTTTGGCTAAATCATTGGTTTCATTCACTACATCAATCAAAATATTTCCCTCCTAAGTATATAAAACACTGTGCATACAGTGAATTAATCGTAAAGCAAGTTAAAAAGATACATAATAGTATAATAACTTTTTTTTAGCAATTTTTCAATACTATTTTTAAAATTTTCAGATTTTTTTAAAAGAAAAAAGCCGAATATTTTACATAAAATTACAAGTATCGGCGAAACATCAACTCATATATTTAAAAGTAGGTGTTGCTGCCGTAAGATCAAGTACTCCCGCAACCGAAGTGTCCAGCTGCTTAAGTATTTCGCTCAGTGTTCCCATTTTGCCGTTGGCGTCATCAAAGTCGCCGAATAAAACGTCAACCTTGTCCACGTGCAGATGAATATTTTCCACATCGGATACATCTACCTGTATTACCGCATCAAGCAGATCGTACTTTGAAAACAGCTTTGAAAGTTCCTCCACAGCCTTGTAAGCATCAGGATTGTCGGTATTGAGCAATTCGCCCATGGTAAATCCATCAAATTGAAGACCGACTACTATAGGCAGCTGCTTGGTCATTTCAGGTCTTGAGTCAAGCACCCGACCGTCCTCGTCAATGTAAAGGTAAGAGTTCATATATGGTATGTAGCCCCTTACCTTGTGTTCTGTGATATTGATAACAAGTTTTTGGGGCAGTTGCTTGTCGAAA
Source organism: uncultured Clostridia bacterium (assembly GCA_944383875.1). GTDB lineage: Bacteria > Bacillota > Clostridia > Lachnospirales > CAG-274 > CALWRD01. The sequence continues at coordinate 13,262 of CALWRD010000152.1, forward strand.
CTTACGTCTTCGACATAATTATTCTTTTTGAGCTCATTGGATGCTTTAAAGGTGTTAAAGGCAATCAAGTTCGGGCTTTCATCAAGGGAACAGATGCTTATAACCTGCTCCTGTGTCAGACTTTCAATTCCGTTTACCTCTATCTCGGATATATTGAAAAAAGGAAAAAAGCACAGCGCCACAAATACACAAAAAACGGTTATTGCCGTCCATATAAAAAATGAAGCCGCTCTTTTCATAGTAAGTCACCTAATCGAATGTTTTCCGCAAATTCAGCGGTTATATATATAATATAGTTTAAATCCTGCAATGTCAATAAAAAAGATGGCAAAAACTCCGTATTTTATTCAATAAAGACTTAGTTTTCCCATTACTGTATATATGCTGCACATTAAAATATGATTTGAAAATTTTACTGCGCCAGCAAACAAACGATGCTTTTATGGCATATACTCTATTTCCCCGCCGACTGCCCTTAATTTTTCTTCTATGCTTTCATAGCCGCGCCTTATATAGTGTGCGTTTTTTATTTTGCTTATTCCTTCGGCAGCCAAAGCTGCTGTTATCAGGGCAGCTCCGCCCCTTAAATCCGGTGCGTTCAGCTCTGCGCCTTTAAGCTTCTCAACTCCTTTGATATTAAAGACGGAGCCGCCTTTACACTCTATATCTGCCCCCATTTTTTTGAGTTCAGGTATATGACGATTTCTTGCCTCAAATACGGTTTCTTTTATATGGCTTTCCCCTTCGGCACAACATAATACGGCAGCAAGCTGCGCCTGCATATCTGTCGGCAGTCCGGGATATGGAGCGGTGGTAAGGTTTATTCCTCCGCATAGCCGCCCGGGTGCATCTATATATATTTGTTTCCTGCCGTTTTTGATTATACAGCCACATTGGCTCAGTGCATCTGTAACGGGCTTAATAAGTTCCGCCTTCAGACCTTTTATAAAAAGCTCTCCGCCGGTAACGGCAGCGGTGCACAGATAGGTGCCTGCCTCTATGCGGTCACACATTATGGTATATTCGCATCTGCTGAGGGATTTTACACCATTTATAACTATTTCATATTCCCCCGCACCCTTTATATCGGCACCGGCAGCATTTAAGAATGCGGCAAGCTCTGTTATTTCCGGTTCTCTTGCGCAGTTTTTAAGTTTGGTTATTCCATCGGCAAGTACAGCTGCAAGTATAATAT
>CALWRD010000153.1 GCA_944383875.1 uncultured Clostridia bacterium
TATGGTGGCGAAGTTATCATCCGCAAGCACCATATCCGCAACATTTTTTGTAACATCAGTACCTGTAATACCCATACCTATACCAATATCGGCAGATTTAATAGATGGCGCATCATTTACGCCGTCACCTGTCATTGCTGTGATTTTACCTTTAGCCTTCCATGCTTTAACGATACGTACCTTATGTTCAGGTTGAACTCTTGCATATACAGAGTATTTCTCTATTTGGTTGTCAAGTTCTTCGTCGGACATATCATTGAGCATTGAACCTGTAATAGCCTGATCAGGAGAAGTTATAATTCCAAGCTCTGTTGCGATGGCAACAGCAGTGTCTTTGTGATCACCTGTAATCATTACAGGACGTATACCTGCTGTGACACAACTTTTTATTGCAGGCAGAACTTCCGGTCTTACAGGGTCAATCATACCTGAAAGACCAATGTAACAAAGGTCTGTTTCAAGATTTTCAGGTGAGTAATCGGTAGGAGCGGTTTCATAAGTGCGTTGAGCCGCACATAATACACGCAGCGCTTTATCCGCAAGGCTTTTATTACTGCTTAAAATACCGTTTTTAATAGCCTCTGTCATTTCAACAGCCTTACCGTTAATAAGTGCCTTAGTACATCTTTTTAATACTTCATCGGGGGCACCCTTGGTGAATTGAATAATTTCGCCATCTTTTGTTTTATGAACAGTTGACATCATTTTACGTGAAGAGTCAAATGGTGCTTCTCCAATTCTGGGATATTCAACTTTTAACTGTGTTTTTGGCATACCTAATTTATATGCATCGTTTACCAGCGCACATTCTGTAGGCTCACCAACAGCATTGTTAGTCTCATCCAATTCAGCATCACTGCAAAGTGCCATAGCGGCGGCAAGTAAATTAACATCGTCGCCTACGTGTTCTGTTACGGTCATCTTATTTTGTGTAAGAGTACCTGTCTTATCTGAACATATAACCTGCGTACAGCCCAGTGTTTCAACTGCGGTAAGGCGACGGATAACCGCATTTTTCTTTGACATATTTGTTACACCGATTGAAAGCACTATTGTAACGACTGCTGCAAGTCCCTCCGGTATAGCCGCAACTGCAAGGCTGACAGCAACCATAAATGTATCAAGTACCGTTTCTCCGGAGATTTCGGGATATGCCATAAAAAGGTCAAATGCGAAGATAAATGCACATATACCTATTACAAGAACACTTAATATTTTGCTAAGCTGGTTAAGTTTACGCTGGAGAGGTGTTGCCTCTTCTTTCGCATTTTGAAGTGCATCGGCAATTTTACCCATTTCTGTTTCCATACCTGTGGAACAGACAACTGCACGTCCTCTGCCGTAAACTACGGTGCTTCCCATGTAAACCATATTCTTTCTGTCACCTAAAGGTATATCCTTTTCATCTTTAAGGTTAAGAATATCACAAATTTTATTTACCGGAACTGACTCACCTGTAAGGGCAGCCTCTTCAATTTTCATACTTGCACTTTCGGTAATACGAGCATCGGCAGGTACAGCATCACCCGCTTCAAGTATAATAATATCACCGGGTACAAGATCCTCACTTTTAATTGTAGTCTGCTTGCCGTCACGAAGGACTTTTGAGGTTGCAGCAGTAATTTCCTGCAAAGCCGCAATAGCCTTTTCGGCTTTATTTTCTTGGATAACACCAAGCACCGCATTAATTACGACAACTGCCATAATGATAATTACATCTGTAAAAGATTCCCCCGAATAGGCAGCTGTTATGCCAGATACAACAGCTGCGGCTATAAGAATGATAATCATTGGGTCGGCAAGCTCTTTTAAAAACCTTTCAATTACTGTAACTTTTCGCCCCTCTTTAAGTTTGTTTTTCCCGTACTTTTCAAGACGTTCCGCAGCTTGAGATGAGCTTAAACCGTTTTCGGTGGTATTAAGCTCCTTAAGTACTTGCGATTTGTCTGAAAGATATTCCTTCATAAAATTCCTCCTTTAGTTTTATTTTTGTTTTAAATTTAAATAAGAAAAGACTCAATACAGCTTGTAGCCATACTGAGTCTATTATAATCTGGTTGGGACTCAATATAGACAAAGTTATAAATGAGTCTCGTTATTTAAGATAAGCCAGACCAAAAGGTCGAGTGTGTTGACTTACCGCATAAGCATGCTAACTACTCCCTCACGAGTATTAATCTTAACTTATTACAAGCAAATTATACCAACAGCGTTATTACTTGTCAATAGTGAAATACGTTAAATTTTTATGTTTATAGGTTGTTTTCGGTAATATATTGCATTATAGCTGTCACATCCGTCAAATTACAACTGCCATCTTGATTACAGTCCGCAAGCTTTAATTTATCATTATCTGTTATTGATACGATTCCCGATATGTGTTTAAGCAGTGTTACAGCATCCTTTTTATCTATAGTACCATTTGTGTCAACATCGCCTATTATACCGGTTACAGCATTATCATAAGTTACCTCTATTTTTGTTATTCTTATCCCTTTTCCGGCAGAATATATATAAATATCGCCTGTATTATCCTTATTTATTGAACAGGTACTGTGAAGCGGTGAGGAAACACTGCCGCCTGCTGTTGCAGTCATACTGAACAATGTGTCTGAATCATTGCAGAGTAACAAATTTCTGTCATCACTGCCTTGATTATAATAATATATGTCAACAGTTGCTTCATCAGACAGATTAAATGCTATGGACCTGTATGTGTTACTGCCGCTTCCGGCTAAATCAATATAATTGTCGCTTATAGTGACACTTTTATCTGTATTAGCGGTAACGGTGAATATTCCGCTGGTGCTGTTTGCAGTTTTTGTGCCTGTACTGAAATCAGTCGGAAGCAAAGTATAAACAGCATTTTCTCCGCCAAGATTAATTGAATTGCCTACCTGTGAGGGTGGAGTGTAGTTTCCTGATTTTAAAATTTCACAATAAGCAAATATCAGTGGTGCAGCTCCCTTAGCATCATTATCTACGGTGTTTTCGGATACATAGTATTCATAGGAGCCATCTCTTTTATTATATTTATATGCTCTTTTTGCACTGCTTGAAGTAGCACCGGAGTTGGGACCCGCAAGTCCGGCAACACCGCATATATCTATCAGATCTACAGATGTGCCGTTGCTTATATAGATAAGTTTGTTGTCACACAGCCCTCTGAATATATCAAGTCCTATATTATAAAAACTTTCATCAGCTATGCCTATATTGTAACCCTTTAAAAATGCATAACTCATAGCAGCTGAGCCGCTTGTTTCAAGATAATTGTATTCACCTGACGGCTTATCAATTACCTGATACCATAGTTTTGTATCGTTATCTTGATATTGCAGCATTGATGTCATAAGTTCGTTGTAAATTTTTGTTAATGCGGATATGTTTGCTGAGTAATCTGCATCGAAGCTGCTTTCAGCCTTTTGCATAAGTTCAATATTATCAACAAGCGCCATGGCAAACCAGCCTATTCCACGCAGCCAATAATTTGATGATGTTCCGCCGTCCTCTTTTGCCCAATCCATAGCACTTGAAGGAGCATAGTTGCCGCTGGAACTGTCTGCCTGTGCGTCATATCCGTGATAGTATAGTCCGGTATCCGGGTTGCGAAGCTTATCATATACGTTTTGTATCTGGTTTGTTACATTGTCCGCAGCTGTTTTGAAAGAATCGGAGTTTTGTGATATATTAAGTTCATATTGCAACCAAAATGGGGTTTCCATATAAATACCGTCAAGCCAAACTTGGTATGGATACACCTTTTTATGCCAAAGATTTCCCTCTGCTGTAGTCAATCCATTTTTTCCATCAAGCATATACATAAGTATATCGTTATATAATGTAGATTGCAGAGCAGTTTTATATTTGCTGCTGTTAGGTGAGCCGCTTTTGATTAAATCAATCAGAGCTTTGCCATTATTTAAATCATCCAGAGTATAATTGGCATATTTGAAATTATCCGCTGCAATGTAGCCTGCACTTGAACTATAGGAAGTTGTAATAAATGGACTCATATATGTATCAGCAAAATTGTAGTACTTTTCTTGACCTGTTGTCTCATACAATGCCATCATGGCAGAAACCATACAACCGTTTATATAAGACCATTTAAAAGAGTTAGGGGATTCTGTGTTCCATTGTGAACCGTCGGTAGGATCATCGTCGGACATCATATAGGAAATAAGCATTTCCATTTTTTGAAATCTATCGGCATCATTGTATTGATCTGCATAAACATTTGATAATGTGCCGCTGCATAGTAAAATTGTAAGAAACAGTGCAAATAAACGTTTCATAATATCCTCCTTGGCGGACAACCGTATTTTAGAATAATTTTACAACATTGTGCTGATTATGTAAAGCAAAAATCCAATTATTAACAAGTAATATATTAAACTTTCGCAAACAAAAAGACGTACTTATTAAAAATATATATTTTTGCTGTGATTACAAAGTAAAAATTGGTAATAATAACATATACTGAAAAAGTTAAAAACGATTAAAAAAAATTTAACTTGATATTTTTTTGGAATATGCTATAATAAAATAAATTGATAATTAATTAACAATATTGTGAGTTTAAAAGCTTTAAAATTTGCCGCTATTTATGTTTTATGTATTAAACAAGTTAAATTTATGTTAAATTAATAACGACAAACTGTTGGTTAAAGTAACAATAATTATTTTATCAATATATATTTCTATTAACTATGAAAGGATGGCTTAACATGGAAAAAGAAACAAATACTCCGATTATTGATAATGTTGAGGCTTTACTTGCTAAGATGAAGGCAATGAAAGAGGCTCAACGTGTTTTCGCTACCTATACACAGGAACAAGTTGACAAGATTTTTTATGAGGCGGCTATGGCAGCCAACAAGGCAAGGATTCCTCTTGCAAAAATGGCTGTTGAAGAAACCGGTATGGGTGTAGTTGAAGATAAGGTTATCAAGAATCATTTTGCATCCGAATACATTTATAATGCATACAGACATACCAAAACCTGCGGTGTAATTGAAGAAGACAAGGCGGGAGGTGTTAAAAAGATAGCGGAGCCTTTAGGTCTTATTACAGCAGTTATTCCTACTACCAACCCAACCTCGACCGCTATTTTTAAAACTCTTATATCATTAAAAACAAGAAATGCGATTATTATCAGTCCGCACCCAAGAGCAAAAAAGAGTACTATAGCTGCGGCAAAAATAGTGCTTGACGCTGCTATTGCAGCAGGAGCTCCCGAAGAAATTATAGGCTGGATTGATGTGCCTTCTCTGGAGCTTACCAATACGGCTATGAAAAATGCGGATATTATTCTTGCAACAGGCGGTCCGGGTATGGTAAATGCGGCATATTCATCCGGCAAGCCTGCTTTGGGCGTAGGTGCCGGAAATACCCCTGTAATTATTGACAGTACAGCGGATATAAAGCTTGCGGTTAATTCCATCATACATTCCAAGACCTTTGATAACGGTATGATCTGTGCATCCGAGCAATCGGTAACTGCCCTTGCCGATGTTTATGATGCGGTTAAGAAAGAATTTGTGGCAAGAGGATGCTATATTTTAAATGACGATGAAATAGATAAGGTAAGAAAAACGATTATTATAAACGGTGCGGTAAACTCAAAAATAGTAGGTCAAACCGCATACAAAATCGCTTGTCTTTCAGGTATAGATGTGCCTAAAGAAACAAAAATCCTTATAGGCGAAGTGACATCTGTGGATATATCCGAGGAATTTGCTCACGAAAAGCTTTCACCTGTACTTGCGCTTTACAAAGCAGAGACCTTTGATGAAGCAATAGCAAAGGCAGAAAGACTTGTAGCTGATGGCGGATATGGTCATACCTCTTCAATATATATTGATACGTCTGAAACCGAAAAGCTTAACAGGTTTTCAGAAGCTATGAAAACCTGCCGAATTCTTGTAAACACCCCATCATCTCATGGTGGCATCGGTGATTTATATAATTTTAGACTCACTCCTTCGCTTACCTTGGGCTGTGGCTCTTGGGGCGGCAATTCGGTATCGGAAAATGTAGGAGTAAAGCATCTGCTTAATATTAAGACTGTTGCTGAAAGGAGAGAGAATATGCTTTGGTTCAGAGCTCCGGAAAAGGTATATTTTAAAAAAGGATGTATGAGTACTGCGCTTGATGAGCTTGATACGGTGCTTAATAAAAAGCGGGCTTTTGTTGTTACA
>CALWRD010000154.1 GCA_944383875.1 uncultured Clostridia bacterium
GTAGGTATAGGCGGTAATTTTGAAAAGTGTGCCGAGCTTGCAAAAAAGGCATTGTTAAGACCTGTGAATGAAAGCTCCGATATACCATATATTGCCGATATGGAAGATGAGCTTTTTGAAAGGGCTAACAATCTGGGTATAGGACCTCAGGGGCTTGGAGGAACCACAACTATACTCGGACTTAATATAGAAACCTTTGCAACACATATAGCAGGTTTGCCTGTGGCTGTAAACATCAGCTGCCATGTTACAAGGCACGGATCTGCGGAAATATAATTTATTTGCTGAGACAGGATTAATGTATATATCTTTAACAATAAAATTTTTAAGGGGAATATAAAATGGAAATTTTGAAAAATAAAGGTGGGAAAACATTTAAACTTTCTGCAACCGATATATTATCCGGAGCTTTTTTGCTTGTGGCAGTTGTCACGGTTATATATTATATGTTTGGTCCGTCGGAGGGTTATCTGCACTCTGACTGTGTAGACACTATGACTTGGGCGGGAGCTACCATAGACAGCGGAAAACTGTTCAGCACAAGCTTTTATTACCCCTATCTGCTGCCATTTGGAGCGACATTTTTTGTATATCCTTTTATGCTGGTATTTGGCTTTACTATGCTTGCCTTCAGACTGGCAATGCTTACATTTATGATTGTACTCAGCCTTGCAATATACTTTACGGCAAGGGGTATGCAGTGGAACAGAAAAACAGCATTGACAGCTGTGGCTGTTGAACTTATTACGGTATCTTCCAGCAATAAGCTCAGAGAGTTGTTCTGGGAGCATATCATTCACTACAGTCTGGGAGCGCTTTTGGCATTTGTACTTCTTGCATTGACATTTGCACTTATAAAAAAGTATATAGACAGCAATTACAATTTATTTGCCGACAAGAAAGCGGTTGTATTGTCGATACTTGTATTTATATGGTCATTTTTCAATGCATTTGACGGATTAACGACCTTGGCGCTTTCTTCAATACCGATAATAGGCAGTATATTTATAGTTGTGTTGTTGGATAACAAAAATAAGATAATATCCAAAGAAAACAGCGATATGTATCTGACCTTTTTAATAATTGCAATAGCTACGGTATTGGGTACTGTGGTATTTTCAAAAATATCCTCAGGTATTGAAACAAGTTACGGAGACGCTTATTCGGTTATTTCCGACAGTTCCGAATGGAGCAACAATATACTTAAGTTTTTAAGTCAGTGGACCTCACTGCTTGGTGCAACCTATAAATCCGGTGAGTCGATAACCTCCGGTGAAAATATAATGGCGGCAATAAAGATGGCAGGAAGTCTGGTTATTTTTCTTGTGCCCGTGTTTGCTCTTTTCCTTTACGGAAAGCTTAACAAGTACGAGAGGATTTTCCTTATATTCCACTGGCTTATGACAGGATTTATTCTGTACGGATATGTATTCGGTAATTTATCCAGCGTAAACTGGCGCCTTTCACCTATAATATGTTCGGCGGTTGTGGTAAATGTAATGGTATGGAAGTGTCTTTGGACAGAGTTTAATTTACAGAGGGCTGCGGTGCTTTTTTCATCCCTTGTTATACTTTCATCTGCCGTTACCGTAGGTCAGATAGCAAAGATGCCTGCTGACTACGGCAGGGACAATGATCATCATAAGGCAATAGAATTGCTGGAAAAAAATAATCTTACATACGGATATGCAACCTATTGGAATGCAAATATACTTACCCTGCTTTCAAGCAGCGAAGTCAAGGTAAGGGATGTAAATTTGGATCAGGATCAGCCAAGAAACGGCTGGCTTAACTGTGACAGGCTCTGGTATGAAGATCAGCCCGGTCAGGATAAATACTTCTTCCTGCTTACGGTCAGTGAATATAACGACCTTGTGAGCAGAAATCACGTTATTCTGGAAAATACCTCGGATATTATAAGCGAAGGAAATTGGGTTGTACTTGTTAAGGACAGCAATATTTTTTAAGTAAAAAATAAGGAAAGATAAAGATGCGGGAATTACTTGAACTTGCAAAAAAAGCTGATATAAGGGGAATGTTTTTACTGCCTACGGACAACGGACTTATAAAATTTTTTCGGTATGCCTTTGTAGGGGGTATAGCTTTCGTGGTTGATTATTTATTTTTTGCAATGTTCAGTATTATTATGGGTGAGGGCAGTGTAAGCATAGCCGTTTCAACAACGGCAGGATTTATTGCCGGGCTTATTACAAATTTTATTCTTTCAAAAAAATTTGTATTTACGGAAAATGCAAGGGTTGATAGCTCTGTCTTTGAGTTTTTCTCCTACGGAGTAATAGGTGTTGTGGGTTGTATAATAAACATTTTGCTGATGCTTTTGTTTGTAAATGTATTTTTTATTTTAAAATACATAGCAAAGGTGTTGGTGGCACTTATTGTGCTTGTATACAATTACTTGGCAAGAAAAATATTACTGTACAGATAGGAGTTAAAGGATGAAAAATGTAATTATCATTGGTGCCGGTCCTGCGGGACTTACGGCAGGATATGAGCTCTTAAAGAAAAATAAGGACTATAAAGTAACTATTCTGGAAGAAAGCTCGGAAATAGGCGGTATTTCAAGGACAGTTAAATATAACGGAAACAGGATGGATATAGGCGGACACCGTTTTTTCTCCAAAGATGACAGAGTAATGAAGTGGTGGAAAGACTTAATGCCTATACAGGGTGCCCCTTCATATGACGATAAAAAGCTGGGAAGGCAAAAACCTCTTGAAAAGGGTGGTCCGGATCCGGAAAAAACAGACAGGGTAATGCTTGTTCGTCAGAGAGTATCGAGAATATATTATCTTAAGAAATTTTTTGACTATCCCGTATCAATGAAGCTGCAGACTTTTAAAAATATGGGTTTAATCCGTACAATAAAGGCAGGTTTCAGCTATCTTTATTCCACTGTATTTAAGAAAAAAGAGGACTGTCTTGAAAACTTCTATATCAACCGTTTCGGAAGAGTACTTTATTCAATGTTCTTTGAAGGATATACCGAAAAGCTCTGGGGCAGACACCCAAGAGAAATTTCGGCAGACTGGGGAGCACAGAGAGTAAAGGGACTTTCTGTAATGGCAGTAATAAAGGATATGTTTTCAAAGATATTCCCCGGTAAGAACCGTAAGGTTGAAACTTCACTTATTGAGGAATATATATACCCTAAGCTTGGACCCGGTCAGCTTTGGGAAACAGTGGCAGATGAGATAAAGAAAATGGGCGGAGAAATCATTATGAATTCCTCCGTTAAAAACATAAATGTTGATAACAACAGGGTCAAGTCCGTTACATATATAAAAAATGGGGATGAATTTGAAATGGAAGGTGATGTTTTTATATCTTCCATGCCTCTTAAGGATCTGACACTGGGTATGGGTCAGGTTGTACCCGAAAATATTTCGGCAATTGCAAAGGGATTGCCATACAGAGATTATGTAACCGTAGGTATTTTAGTGCCGAAACTTAATCTTAAAAATGAAACAAATATAAAGACTCTCAATAATATTGTGCCTGACTGCTGGATCTATGTTCAGGATACAGGTGTCAAGCTTGGCAGGATACAGATTTATAACAACTGGTCACCCTATATGGTGAAGGATCCTGACAATACGGTTTGGATAGGTCTTGAATATTTTTGTGATGAGGGTGATGACTTCTGGAATATGTCTGATGAGGAATGTATGAGCTTTGCAGTTAAGGAGCTTGTAAAAATGGGTATAATATCATCTGAAAAAGAAGTGATGGATACTAACCGCATAAGGGTCAAAAAGGCATATCCCGCATATTTTGATACCTACGATCGGATAGATGAGCTGGTTGACTATATTAATACTTATGACAATTTATATTGTGTGGGACGCAACGGTCAGCACCGTTACAACAATATGGATCACAGTATGGCAACAGCCTTTGAAGCTGTGGATAATATTGTATCCGGAAGAGAGGATAAGACAAATATCTGGAGTGTAAATACCGAAAAGGAATATCATGAGGAAAAGAAATAATGTCGGCTGTTAAAAAATTAGATAAATTTTTTGATAAAAACTACAAAAAAATATTCGGATACGGACTGATTGCCGCAGGAGTACTGATAATACTTTACTACTTGTTTTTCTGCTTAAAGACTGAGATCCATGCAGACTGTATGGATACGATTATGTGGGCAAATGCCTCACATAACGCAGGCTCACTTTTCAATGAAAATTTTACCTATGCCTGTCTGCTGCCCTTTGGCGGTCAGCTTCTGATGCAGCCCTTTATAGCCATATTCGGTTTGTCCTATAAGGCACATATAATAGGTATGGTGCTTTTTATGGTGATATTTGTTTCGGCATTGACATTTATGCTCAGAAGTATGGATATATCGGTACTTAAAACAGGAGGAATCGTATTTTCCCTGCTTATGTTTACCCTTGCAAGTGAAAAGCTGAGAGAAATTTTCTGGGGACATATTATATATTATTCTCTGGGACTTACCTTTTTGTTTGTGGGTGTGGGACTTACATTTGTTATCCTGAAAAAAACAGATAAAGAGGATAAGGGTGTAATATTGCCGGCTGTGCTTTTATTTATCTGGACACTTTTATGTGCAACAGATGGTATACAGGCGCTTACCATATATATACTGCCTCTTTGTGCAGCTGTCTGCGGCTATGTCTTATTTAATATAAATGAAAATTTATTTACCAAAAGGAACCATATCATAATATCAACAGCGGTGATACTGCTGTTTGCCATGGTATGCGGTCTTGGACTGTTGTCTGTTTTGTCAAAGGATATAACTCAGGGATATGCAAGTGCTTATTCGGAGTTTAATTCCAGTGATACATGGTTTGATAACTTAAGTATGCTTCTTTCCGCTCATTATACATTGCTGGGAGTTGATGTCAACAGCGATATGGCTATTATGAGCCTTGAGGGAGTAATTAATGTATTAAGAATAATATTCGCAAGTTTTATTGCGGTTGTGCCGTTTTTCGGTGCGGTATTTTATCCAAAGCTTAAAAGAAGTACTCAGATTTTTACGCTGATATATTTTACTGTGACTTTTCTTGTTATGATAGGCTGGGTATTCGGAAAAATATCAAATGCAAACTGGCGTCTTGTACCTGTGGAAACGGTGGGTTATATACTTACGGTTCTTCTTGTGTATGAGCTTTGTCAAAAGGGCAGATATATGAGGCTTGGTTTTACCGGAATAGCTCCCATATTCATATATTCAATGATTTCAATATATGCTCTTATGGGTATATCAACGGATTATGAAAATGAAAACAGTGTTTTTGAGGAAATAAATCTGCTTAAGGAAAACGGTTGTACATACGGATATGCCACCTTCTGGAATGCAAATATTGCTACGGTGCTTTCGGATGACAATATAAAAGTAAGGGGTGTATCATTAGAGGATGGTGTTATTGAACCATATTATTATCAAAGTCAGAAAGATTGGTATACAGGTGAAACTGAACCGGATGAAAAATACTTTATTCTGCTTACTCAGTCGGAATATTTAAATTTCCGTTCCGAGGAATATCCGGTTGAAAATATGATTAACTCGGATAACTTTGTACTTTTAACCCTAAGTGAAAATATATCTTTTGAATAAACGGAGGTAAATGAAATGAAGGTCAGCTTAAAAACGCCCATAACAAGGGAAGAGGCACGAAAGCTTAAGGCAGGGGATATTGTAGAAATAACAGGTACAATATATACTGCAAGAGATGCGGCCCATAAAAGAATGCTTGAAAACCTTGAAAAGGGAATTGAGCTGCCGTTTGATCTTACGGATCAGACGATATACTTTGCCGGACCTGCCCCTGCAAAGCCGGGAGAAGCAATAGGTTCGGTGGGACCTACCACAAGTTACAGGATGGACGCCTATTCCCCAAAGACCATTGAGCTGGGACTTACCTGTATGATAGGTAAGGGAGCAAGGAGCCGTGAGGTAATAAATGCCATGATGATGTACGGTGCCGTATACATAGGAGCGGTAGGAGGAGCAGGCGCTTTAATAAGTGAATGTGTAAAAAAATGTGAAGTAATAGCCTATGAGGATCTTGGTTCCGAGGCTATACACAGACTTGAGGTTGAGAACTTTCCGGGCACGGTCATTATAGACAGTTGGGGAAATAATCTGTATGAGAGTGAGCCTCCAAAGTACAGAAAGGAAGATTCATCGGAGGATGAGTAAATACGGGAACATTATTGAGTAAATAAGCTTGATATGGACATTAAAAAATGATAAAATAATATCAGCAATAGGTTGCCGACAGGAGGGTATTGATTAACTTTCGGCAAAACATTTTATATAGGGACAGGAGTGTTAAAATGAGTAATTTAAAGGTAGTTATACTTGCTGCCGGTCAGGGCACACGTATGAAGTCGAAAGTACCTAAGGTTTTGCACAAGGTATTGGACAAAACCATGGTTGACTATGTTATAGATGCTTCTCAGGAAGCAGGAGCTGAGGATATATGTGTAGTGGTAGGTCATCAGTCCAAGATGGTTAAATCCATGATAGGTCCGAGGGTTAAGTTTGCTTTGCAGAAGGAGCAGCTGGGAACAGGTCACGCTGTTATGCAGGCAGGGGATTTTATTAATGAGGGAAATATCCTTGTTCTTTGCGGCGATACGCCCCTTATTACTGCCGAAACAATTAAAAAGCTCAATGAGCTGCACAATGAAGAAAATAATGATGCAACCGTTGTATCAATGTTGGTTAATGACCCTACAGGTTACGGAAGAATAGTAAGAGCGGACAATGAGTTTTCAAAGATAGTTGAGCAGAAGGATGCAACAGATGAGCAGGCATCAATCAGAGAAGTAAATACGGGAGTGTATATTTTTAAGGGTGAAGCTCTTAAGGCGGCTTTTGAAAAGCTGACAAACAATAACTCACAGGGTGAGTATTATCTTACGGATACCCTTGAGATAATAAAGAAGAACGGCGGCAAGGTAGATGTAATGGTAGCTGACGACAGTGACGAGTTCATTGGTGTAAACAGCAAGCTGCAGTTGTCTCAGGCTACTGAAACAATGAAAAAACGTATCAATGAGTATCATATGTTAAACGGTGTTACCATTATGGATCCCACAAGTACATATATCGGTAAGGATGTTAAAATAGAGCCTGATACAATCATCTATCCCGGCTGTATGATTGAGGGTAAGACGGAGATAGGTACAGACTGTCTTATAGGACCAAACTGCCGCATACAGTCATCGGTTATCCACAACTGTGTTACTATCCAGTCCTCATTCTTAATTCAGGCTGAGGTGGATAATTATACAACCGTAGGACCTTTTGCTTACTTAAGACCTAATTCAAAGATAGGTGAGCATGTAAGAATAGGTGATTTTGTTGAAATAAAAAATTCCACCATAGACGACGGTACCAAGGTAAGTCATCTTACATATGTAGGTGATTCCGATGTGGGCAAGTGTGTAAACTTTGGATGCGGTACGGTGACGGTTAATTATGACGGTAAAAATAAATTCCGTTGTAAGATTGGTGATAATGTATTTATCGGCTGCAATACCAATCTTGTTGCTCCCGTGGAAATCGGAGACAACGCCTACACTGCGGCAGGTTCTACCATCACCAAGGACGTTCCTTCAAATTCCCTTGCAATAGCACGCTCCAGACAGGATAACAAAGAGGGTTGGAGAAATAAGTCAGGAAAATAAAAGAGGTGGATAAGTGAAAAATATTCTTTTCTTTATTACGGTATTTTTTGCTTTAATGCTCAGCTCTTTAACGGTTGCTGCTGCACAAACCACAGTCAGCATTTCATCGGCTGTTGAAGAAAATCATACCATAAGGGTTGTGGGCAGGGTTAATAATCCCGTTGAAAATCAAAGGCTTGTAATTATGGGTTGTGCCGCAGATGATTACGATGGTTATGTATATTCTGATGATATTTATATGAATAATATTGCTGCGCCCTTAGATAATAATGGAAATTTTACTTTAACTCTTGAGCTGGATGACCATATCAGTATCAGAGATGATTCTAATTATGTAATCAGAATAGGAGGAAGTAATATAGACAGTCCTGCTGTAATTATGCTGAGCCGCAGTACGGAAAGCGGTGTGGTTATTTTGGGTGATGTAAACATTGACGGAAGAATCACGGCGGACGATGCTGCACTTACATTGCAGTATGTGCTTTTCGGAATGTCATATATCAGTGATGAACAGGTAGCGGCTATGAGAGTAACGGCAACGGGTATAATTACTGCTGATAATGCGGCAAATATATTAATGAAGGTATTGGATGCTTCATATGTATTTCCCGTAAACAGATAAAAAGAGGATAGAATGATGGATAAAATAAAAGTAATGAGTATCTTCGGTACAAGACCGGAGGCTACAAAGATGGCACCTCTTATAAATGCAATGGAGAGATGCGATGATATTGAACAGATAGTGTGTGTAACCGCTCAGCATAGACAGATGCTTGATCAGGTTCTTGAAATTTTTAATTTGCATCCGGATTATGACCTTGATATAATGACTCAAAGGCAGACTCTTACGGATATTACAGTAAAAGCGCTTCAGGGACTTGAAGGGGTAATGAAGGAAAGCAAGCCTGATCTGGTATTGGTACATGGTGATACAACCACTACCTTTGCCGGAAGTCTTGCGGCTTTTTACAGTGAAATTAAGCTGGGTCATGTGGAGGCAGGTTTAAGAACCTATGATAAATATCAGCCTTTTCCTGAGGAAATGAACCGCAGGCTTACAGGTGCAATGGCGGATCTTCATTTTGCACCCACATATCTTGCAAAGGAGCATCTGTTAAAGGAAAATATTCCTGAGGAAAATATTTTTATAACCGGTAATACGGCGGTGGATTGTCTTAAGACAACTATAGAGCCTGATTTTAAATTTGATGTGGATTTGCTTAACAATATAGACTATAAAGGCAAGCGAGTAATTACAATGACTGCACACAGACGTGAAAATCTGGGTGAACCCCTTGAAAATATCTGCCGTGCGGTTTTAAGACTGGTAGAGGAATATGATGATGTTGAGGTGGTTTACGCTGTCCATTATAATCCCGCAGTTAGGGAAACTGCCTTCGGTATTTTAGGTAACCATGACAGGATACATCTTATTGACCCCCTTGATATTAAGAATATGCATAATCTTATGAACCTTAGTTATATGGTTATGACTGACAGCGGCGGACTTCAGGAGGAAGTGCCTTCAATGGGTAAGCCTGTGCTTGTACTCAGAAATGTGACGGAGAGACCGGAAGGAGTAGAGGCAGGTACCCTTAAGCTTGCAGGTGTGGATGAAGATAGGATTTTTAAGATGGCAAGTGAACTTCTTGATAATAAGGAAGTTTATAATAAAATGGTAGCCAGTAAAAATCCTTTCGGTGATGGTCATGCGGCAGAAAGGATAGTCGAGGCAATCAGATATTACTTTGGGTTCAGAAAGGATAGACCCGAGGATTACTGATTTAAAAATATTTATGAGGAGTGTTTCACGTGAAACACTCCTTTTTTAGAACAAAAAAGCCAAAATTAATTTTACACAAAAAAAGGAGATTAATTGTCAGTTTTTTTTAATAATTAATTACGGCAAAAGTGTTTCACGTGAAACACTTTTGTGGTATAATAATCATATTAAGATAAATTTATACTAAGGAGAAGTAAAATGGGACGTGTTATAGCTATTGCTAACCAAAAGGGCGGCGTCGGCAAGACAACTACCGCAATAAACCTTTCTGCTGCCCTTGCTGCTATGAATAAAAGAGTGCTGCTCATTGATTCGGATCCGCAGGGCAATGCAACTACAGGTTACGGCATCAGTAAAAACAGCACAAACAATACTTTTTACGATTTGCTTATGGGTAATGCTGAATTTATTGATACAAAGGTGAGAGTGGACTTATTTAACTCCCTTGATATACTTCCCACCGACATTCAGCTTTCAGGCGCTGAGGTTGAACTTATTGATGTTGATGACAGACAGTACATTTTAAAAAATATTTTGAACAAAAACTGTGTAAGGGAATTATATGACTATACCATTATTGATTGCCCTCCATCCCTTAATATACTTACATTAAATGCACTTGTTGCGGCAGATGAAGTACTTATTCCTCTGCAATGCGAATTTTTTGCAATGGAAGGCTTAAGTCAGTTTATACATACATATAATCTTGTAAAGAAAAAATTAAATTCATCAATTAAAATCGACGGTGTGGTATTTACTATGTATGACTCACGCACCAATCTTTCAATGCAGGTGGTGGAAGAAGTTAAAAAATTTATGGGAAATACATATATGTATTGCATAATACCCCGTGCCGTACGTGTAGGAGAGGCGCCAAGTCACGGATTACCTATCAATCTTTATGATCCAAAATGTCCTGCAACGGAAGCCTATCAAACACTTGCAGAATTGATTGATGAGTTATAAATCTATACAGCTAAGGAGATAATTATATGACAAAGAAAACTTCCGGATTAGGCGGCAGAGGAGTAAGCGCACTGTTCGGTGAAGAAAATATAGAAGTTGAAAGCAATAACAGCAGCAATGGTTTTATCGAAGTCAGCATTAATAAGATAGATAACAATAAAGAACAACCCAGAAAAAACTTTGATGATGAAAGCTTAATGGAATTGGCTGACAGCATAAAAGAGGTTGGTATTTTACAGCCAATTACAGTCAAAGAAGTTGAAAACGGATATGAAATAATAGCCGGAGAAAGACGTTGGAGAGCTGCAAGGATGGCGGGATTGACCACCGTACCGGTTATTGTAAAAAAATACAGTGACCTTGAGGCACTTGAAGCGTCTCTTATTGAAAATCTTCAAAGGGTTGACCTTAATCCCCTTGAAGAGGCTTTGACATATAAAAAGCTTTCCACTGAATTTAATTTAAGTCAGGAAGAAATCGCATCAAGGGTTGGAAAAAGCAGAGCCGTAGTGGCAAACGCAATGCGTCTTTTAAATCTGGATTCCCGTGTACAGGATTTTGTGCGAGAGGGAAGATTAAGCAATGGTCATGCTAGGGCATTACTTGGCATAAATGATGGAAATTTGCAATATGAAGCTGCCGAAAAAGTTATTGAAGAAATGTTAAGTGTAAGGCAGACTGAGGAACTTGTTAAAGAAATGAATGAGCCTAAGGCTGAAGAAAAGGCTCCGGAAAAAAAGAAGGGTATTAAAGATCCCGAGGCAGTGAGAGCCTATTTAGCTATAGCAAAGGACCTGAAGTCCGTATTGGGTGCAAAGGTTAATATTAAAAACGGTAAAAATAAAGGAAAAATTGAAATTGAATATTTTTCTGAAGATGAACTTGAGAGGCTTGTTGGTCTTATTAAAAGTATTAATTATTAAAAATGTTTCACGTGAAACATAAAATTGAAGGGGATAAAATTGGTGATAGATTTAATTAACGCATATCTTCCGTATGCGATGGCATTTTTTATAGTTTTAAATATTATTTTGCTGGTGGTGTTGGCATTCTATATCAGAAAGGTTAATAAACTTCGCAGACGTTTTGAACGTTTTATGACTCCAAACAGTAAAAATCATAATATAGAAGGCATGTTGCTGGAAAATATTAAACTTATAAATGAAATAAGGCAGGAAAATGAATCAATTAAGTTTGAACAGGATTATATAAACGGCAGACTTAAAACCTGTATTCAGCATATGGGTATAGTAAGGTATAATACTTTTGAAGATGTGGGTGGTGACCTCTCATATGCCGTTGCTTTGCTGGATGAAGAGAAAAACGGAGTTGTACTTAACTCCCTTTACTACAGACAGGGCTGCTATACATACGGTAAGCCAATTATAGCAGGAGAGAGCAAGTATCAGCTTAGTGAGGAAGAACAAGAGGCAATTAATAAGGCAATAGAAGGTATCCCTCACAAGAAAGAAAGAAATACTGATAAAAATAAGCTTAAGCGAAAAAAAATTTCTTTTAAAAACAGAAAAAACAAAAAGCCTGAGCCCGATGCTATGATAGTAAAAAACAGCAGAAGAAGTAATGAAGCAGCCGGAGCATAAAGGTATTAATTTAATCGGTAATAAAGCGTATCCAATGAGGTAAGCTTTATTACTGTCAAACTTTACTTCATATAAAATCCATAAAAAGAAAAGCTCATTCTGTGAATCTATTATTTAAAGAAATGTAATGCTGTAAGAAAAAGAAGCCCATATGTATATAGGACAAATTAACTTTGTCCTATCGGATTACGGCAGGGGGGAGCCGCATCACAAAAGTGAAAGGGGAAGTAAGGAAGATCCTTACAAAATAATTATTACCCCATATCTGAATTTAATACCAATTATTTAAAAAAAGTCTTGAATTATTTTCAAGCTGTGATATAATAATAACGTTAATATTGTTAAAGCGTTTGAGGAAGAATAAGCCTGTAATTCCATTTCAAGAGAGTCCGTTGATGCTGGGAGCGGATATTGGATAGCCGGTGTTCCGCCTTCCGAGCTTTTGGGTGACAAACTCAAAGGGTCTGCCCTTTACAGCAGGTAAAAG
>CALWRD010000155.1 GCA_944383875.1 uncultured Clostridia bacterium
CGCATCACAAAAGCATGTAAATGACGGCATACTTGTCGTAACAAAGTCCGAGCTTGATAAATCAGGGGCTGATGAAGAAGATATATTATAAGGGCATGTCTGCCAATCAGGTTAATCGGCTTGATATATACATTCGGAAGTCTGTCCCTGTTAAAGCAGCCGCTCAGGAAATATCCTGCCCAAAACAGGAATATCCAAGGCATTATCGAAAAATAGTCGGCAGAGTAAAATCCCTCTTCCATAAAGCCCAAGTAAGTGGCAAGCATACCCCTGTAGAGATTGTCTGGCAGTTTTATACCGGCTATATATCCGGAATTTACGTAATAAGTAACTGCAAATAGCATAAAACTTAACGCCAATCCCACAAGGGAAGGGATTTTTTGAAATATAGGGCGTATTGCACCTGTTATCAGCATAGCAGAGCCCATGAAGGTAAGAATGCCAAAGATAATTATTGCTTCGGGTACCGCAAATATGGTAACTCCGCTTACCAGAAGTCCCGCTCCAAAGACAATGGCTCCCCTTTTAAATGGGTGAGAACCGAGAGCAAGGCAAAATCCTGATACCAGTATAAAGCTTGAACATATCAGTCTTTGCCATATGTGTGTGGCAAATGTGCCAAACCATGGTAGGTTGACCGAGTAAAGGTATTTAAGGTTCCATAAAAAGTGGTAAGCTATCATATTTATAACAGCCAGTCCACGTATAAAATCAAGTATGGTATATCTTTTCGAGCTTTGCATATAAATCTCCTTATTTGCAAAAAAATGATATAAATTGTTAATTACTGCATAAATTATCTTACCATATTCAGCTTACTGTTTCAACACAAATCGACAGGTTTCGAGTAAAAATTTTCCATTTTATACAAACTTCTGCAATTTTGACTAATTATCACCAAAAAAGGATTGACAAACCTGCCTTCTAATGTTAATATGTAACTAGAAAATAATTTTGTTTTGTGAAAGGAGATTGTATCATATGTTAAAATCAACCGGCATTGTTCGCAGGATTGATGACTTGGGCAGGATAGTTATCCCTCGTGAACTGCGCAGAAGTATGGGCATTTGTGACAAAGACGCATTGGAAATATACACCAATGATGACACTATTGTACTTAAGAAGTATGAACCCTCCGATATTTTTACAGGCGAAATGGAGGATCTTATTGAGTATAGGGGCAAGCGGGTTTCAATTAATACCATTAAAGAGCTTGCACGCATTGCGGGACTTAAAGTTACCGATTAGTTGAATATTGATTTTTTTACAGGAGACTTTGCTATGGAGTAAGGTCTTCTTTTTTTATTGGAAGCCTTTGGTGAAAAGGTGCATAAAATAGTCGTAATCGGTTACAATTTCACAGAGGTGATTTTTTATGAAGGCTTTTCATGTGGGTATTGCCCTGCTGGCGGCAGGCAGCCTTGTTTTGGCAAGGCTTAGTAACAGAGAGGGCATGGAAAAGACCGATGCGGCAGGTTATTTACAGCAGGGAGAAAACAGAATAATAAGTTCGCCGGTATATGGGTTTACAAAGTACAGCAGTGCAATGTTTTCGGATGAAAATTTAAGCGAAGCGGTGGATTACATTGCTTCCGGTGACAGAGTGGAAATACTTAAGGACCGATCAAGACAGATATATTATATCAGGCATGGCAGCAGGCTTGGTTGGGTGAAGGCAAATATACTTGATATTCCGGAGGATCCTCCAACACTTACCGATCGGCTGACAGTTGATGAAATAGAAGGATATGCTGCCAATATGCGCTTTAAGAGTGATACGGAATATTTTGTATGGGTGGATATTGCAAGGCAAATGACTTATGTATTAAAGTATGATGAAAACAACGTTCTGCGACTTGAAAAAGCCATAGTTTGTGCTACGGGCAAAAATGAAAGCCCCACCACAAGAGGTTATTTTACCCTTTCCGACAGAGGAGAAAGCTTTTATAATGCCAGACTTGGCAGTGGGGCAAGGTATTGGGTGCGTTTTAACGGCAGTTATCTTTTTCATTCCATAGCCCTTAATGAGGACGGCAGTATAAAAGATGACACATTAGGCGTACGCCGTTCCGACGGCTGTGTGCGTATGAGTATGGAGGACAGTCGTTGGTTTTATGAAAACATACCCTATGGTACGGCTGTGAGAGTAAATTAGTTGGCTGAGAGAGGTTAAACTTTTGCCTCTCTTGCTTTTTTTATGCCTCTTAATATCTGTTTTTTAGCCTCTACGGCACGTTCTTTTGGCAGGGGATTTGTGCCTTTAAGAGGATAGTCTATACCAAGCTGTTCGTACTTAACCTCACCCATATTATGGTAAGGCAGCACATCAAGGGCTTTTACATTGCTAAGACTGCCGATAAACAGTCCCAGCTTATAGAGATATTCATCATTTTCGGTTATTCCGGGGACTACGACGTGTCTTATCCATACGTCTGTATGTTTTTCATCAAGCCAGCGTGCAAAGTCAAGTATATTGTCGTTTTTGTGTGCTGTAAGCTTAAGATGCTCTTCGGGATCTATATGCTTTATATCAAGCATTACAAGATCTGTCAGGTCAATCAGGTGATTAAACTTTTCCATAAGCACGGCGTTATTACGATTAAAGGTAACACCTGAGGTGTCAAGACAGGTGTGTATGCCTTCGGATTTGGCACGTTCAAAAAGCTGACAGACAAAATCGATCTGCATCAGAGGTTCACCGCCTGTTACGGTTATGCCGCCGGTTTTATAGAAGCTTTTGGCATTTTCATACTGCTGCATAATTTCGTCAACACTCATATCGGTTCCTCCTTCAGGCAGCCAAGTATCCGGATTATGGCAGTACTTGCAGCGCATAGGACATCCCTTTAAAAATACTACCATTCTCACGCCGGGTCCGTCAACAGTACCAAAGGACTCTATTGAATGTATATGACCTTTTATTTCCATACTTTAATTCCTCCCATATAGCTAGTATTTGCGTAATTTATTTTATTATAACATAATCAGAACTTTTCAGCTTTGCCGAAAAGTCTGCTTTGACGCCCGGAAAAGCCAGCCTTTGGCTGTCCGGATTACTTTTTCCGGTGCAGAAAAAGCACTTTTGACTACGTCAAAAGCCACACTCCGTGTGTCCGGATTACTTTTTTCCGGTGCAGAATTACGCTCTTCCGGTTCACAACAAAAGGCTGCCCGCCACAAGTTTGACGGACAGCCGCATTTTAGTTTAATTTAAAATTAAAGTGACTGATGGAAGGTACGGGATATAACCTCGTCCTGTTGTTCCTTTGTAAGCTTAATAAAGTTTACTGCATAGCCCGATACACGCACTGTAAGCTGTGGGTACTTTTCGGGATGCTTCTGAGCATCAAGTAATGTTTCTCTGTTTAATACATTTACATTAAGATGATGTCCGCCTTTTTCAGCATATCCATCAAGAAGTGATACAAGATTATCTACCTGCTGTTCGTTACTCATAATTATTTACCTCCTTAATTATTCCTCGTCAGTATCTCTGTCCATACCCTCAAAAAGCGTGGGTACGGAACAAGCCATACTGCCCTCGGCACATTCAAGCGAATTGGTTACTTTTACTTTTTTATCGAGGCTGACGCTTCCGTCATCCTTAACGGTAACGTTCATATGTCCGCCTCCGCCGAGCATAAAGCTGTCAATCATATTGACAATGTCATCGGCTTGTTTTTCCTTATCCATATAAATGCGCCTCCGTATTATTTATTTTTTACTTGTCAAGGTTTTCAAGATCAAGGTCAATGTCAAGGTCGCCTGCAAATACCATATCATCCTTACCAAGGGCACCCGGGATGATAGAGAAGGTATTTGAAATACCGTCCTGTGCATCTCTGAATGGAAGCTTGGCAACGGAAGCAAGTGAAGCTACGGCACCGTGTGAATCCCTTGAGTGCATTGGATTTGCACCGGGAGCAAAAGGTACGCCGGCTTTTCTTCCGTCAGGTGTGGCGCCTGTATTCTTGCCGTACATTACATTTGAAGTAATGGTAAGGATAGAAGTGGTTGGTTTTCCGTCTCTGTAGGTATGGTTAGCCTTAACATACTTCATAAAGGTGTGTACAAGCTTAGCTGCCATTTGGTCGACCCTGTCGTCGTTGTTACCATACTTAGGGAAGTCACCCTCAACCTCGTAGTCAACTACGATGCCGTTTTCATCACGGATAGTCTTAACCTTGGCGTACTTGATAGCTGAAAGTGAGTCTGCAACTACCGAAAGACCTGCAATACCCGTAGCAAACCAGCGAGTAACTTCCTTGTCGTGGAGAGCCATCTGAAGTCTTTCATAGCAGTACTTGTCGTGCATATAGTGAATGATGTTAAGTGCGTTTACATATACCCCTGCAAGCCACTTCATCATATCGAGGTATTTTTCCATAACCTCATCAAAGTCAAGGTATTCGGAAGTAATAGGACGGTACTTAGGTCCTACCTGCTTCTTGGACACTTCGTCAACGCCGCCGTTGATAGCGTAAAGCAGGCACTTTGCAAGGTTAGCTCTTGCACCGAAGAACTGCATTTCCTTACCGATACGCATTGAAGATACGCAGCAAGCTATTGCATAGTCATCACCGTGAGTTACTCTCATCAGATCATCATTTTCGTACTGGATAGATGAAGTATTGATAGATGTCTTTGCGCAGAAACGCTTGAAGTTTATAGGCAGCCTTGTTGACCAAAGCACTGTCATGTTTGGCTCAGGAGCTGTACCGATGTTTTCAAGTGTGTGCAGGTAACGGAAGCTCATCTTTGTTACCATAGATCTGCCGTCAACACCCATACCGCCGATTGACTCTGTTACCCATGTTGGATCACCGGAGAAAAGGCTGTTGTACTCAGGTGTACGTGCAAATTTAACAAGGCGGAGCTTCATAATAAAGTGGTCGATGAACTCCTGAATCTCTTCCTCGGTAAATACTCCGTTAGCAAGGTCACGCTCTGCATATATGTCAAGGAAGGTAGATGTACGACCAAGTGACATAGCGGCACCGTTTTGTTCCTTTACTGCTGCAAGATAGCCGAAATAAGTCCACTGGATAGCTTCCTGTACATTGCTTGCAGGCTGTGAAATATCAAAACCGTAGATTTCACCAAGCTTTTTAAGCTCCTCAAGGGCTCTTATCTGCTCTGCAAGCTCCTCTCTCTCACGGATTACATCATCATACATTACGCTTGAGGTGGAGTCCTTCTGATCCTTCTTATCCTCAATAAGTCTGTCAACACCGTAGAGTGCTACTCTTCTGTAGTCGCCGATGATACGTCCTCTGCCGTAAGCATCGGGCAGACCTGTGATTATATGGTTGGAACGGCATGCACGAATTTCGGGAGTGTATACGTCAAATACACCTGCGTTGTGTGTTTTACGGTGGGTAGTAAAGGTTTCAACAACCTCGGGATCTACCGTGTAACCGTTGTCAGCACAAGCCTTCACAGCCATACGTATACCGCCGTAAGGCTGAAGTGAACGCTTAAAAGGCTTATCGGTCTGGAAGCCGACGATTTTCTCCTTGGACTTATCAAGATAGCCGGGACCGTGTGATGTGATAGTGGATATTACCTTTGTATCCATATCAAGTACACCGCCTGCCTCACGTTCCTTTTTGCTAAGTTCCAATACTTGTTCCCAAAGCTCTGTAGTAGCCTTGGTTGGACCGGCAAGGAAGGACTCGTCACCGTCATATGGCGTATAATTGCGCTGAATAAAGTCTCTGACGTTGATCTCCTCTTCCCACAGACCGCCTGTAAAGCCTTGCCATTGTGTTTTCATTTTTAAAATCTCCTTCTTGTTTAATTGGTTATAAACTTCTCTGATAGCTATTATATATATTTTATTCCCCATAGTCAAGAAAAGCAACGGATGAAATATGTGGAAAATTTAACGATTTTTTAAAATATTTTTATGAAAACAGACGATAATAATTATTAACTGGATAAAAAACGGCAAGAGTTATTGACATAAGTCAAAAACTGATTTATAATGGTTAGCAATGACTATCTGAAGGAGTTGGTTTTATGAGGACAGAAACCTTTGCTGTGAGGGGTATGACCTGCAGTGCTTGTGCAGCTGCGGTGGAAAGAAGTGTGCGCCGCCTTGGTGGTATCGAAAGTGCGGAGGTAAACTTTGCAGCGGAAAAGCTCAGAGTAGTATATAATGAAGAAAAATTGAGCAAGGAGGATATCAAAAGTGCTGTTGCCGAGGCAGGCTACGGACTTAGTGAAGATGTTAAGCCTGTTGATAAAGACAGCGAGCTTGCGGCTATGCGCCGCCGTCTTTATCCTGCGTTCGTCTTTGGCGGTGCAGTGTTCTATATTTCCATGGGGCATATGGTGGGATTGCCTGTACCGTCATTTATGGAGCCGTCAGTGCATCCCTTTGTATTTGCTGTTGTACAGCTTATTCTATTGCTGCCGGTGCTGTTTGCGGGCAGAAGCTATTATAAAATAGGTATAAAAACTTTGCTTAAGGGAGCCCCGAATATGGACAGCCTTATTGCTATAGGTACGGGAGCGGCTCTGGTCTACAGCCTTGTTTCCACCGTTGAAATATATATGGGAGATGTTTCTAAGGTACACAGCCTTTACTATGAGTCTGCTGCAATGATACTTGCCCTTATTATGCTGGGCAAGTACCTGGAGGCGAGGGGTAAGGCCAGAACCTCAGACGCTATTAAAAGGCTGATGGATTTAAGTCCAAAAACCGCCTTGCT
>CALWRD010000156.1 GCA_944383875.1 uncultured Clostridia bacterium
GACATCCTTCATATTGTACTTTTGCTGATCGGCAAGTACCTTTTCCAGACTGTCTATGGGCATAATTACATAATATCCGTCGCCGTATTCCTCTCCGTATATACCGACTGCGTTAATCGTATAAGGTTTTATGCTTTTATCCGCATTTCTGCCCGAAAACTCATAGTCATAGCTTAACTTAAGCTTTTCATTCATCACGTCCATAGGCTCTTCGCTTGTACCGCCGTCCATGTAAAACTTATCCCTTTGTCCCCTTTTGTAAAAGGAATTTAACAGCTCGGAGCCGAACACAACGTTCATGGTGCCCATATCCTCGGCATTAAGGGTTCTTCCCTGAGTTACATTATAGCCCATTGCCTCCATGGCAGAGGTATCAATGCCAATCACCGAAAAATCCCCATAATATTTGCCGCACTGGAAATAGAGATAGGAATTTACTACGGGCGTCGCACACTTAACTCCCTCTATATTCCTGAATGCCGCCACCGTCTCCCTTGTGAGCTTAAGGGAGCTGGTTTCCGCAGCCGCGTCATTCCAATAATCGGGATTGTAAATCTCTATTTTCGTAATATCTCCCATCATTTCAACCTGCTTGTCAAAGCTTTCATTCATGGCAAGTCCCAGAGAAACCATTATTACTATGGAGGCAGTACCTATGATTACACCCAATACGGTAAGGAAAGTCCTGAGTTTTCGTTTAAAAAGGCTCCGTAAAGCCATGGAAATAATATCTATACTACTCACTAAGCTCCATTTCCCTTCTCTTTTTTAATTTTCTTTTGATAATAACCGTTACAATTATCACAACAACAAGAACACCCGCGCCTATTCCTATAAATACAGGCAGCTTAGATGGTTCTTCCTCCTCCGGCATATCGCCGTAATCATCCATATAATCATCCATAGGCATAGCCTCAGACACGTTTACGGTAAAATCCTGTATCTTTTCATGCTGTTCCCCTGCTGAATCCTCATAGGTAATGATAACCTGTCCGCTTGCACTTCCCACATCGGTAGGTATAATGGTGCCGTCATATGTATCGCTTGCGCCTATATCAAGGGTGCCCGAATAATAGGTGGCAGAGGTTGTATCAAAGCCGTCGCCCACAACGCGTACCATAACGTTTGAAAGGTTTACCTTGCCCGTATTATACAAATCAAAGGCTATGTTTACTCCTTCTCCCACATATCCGTCGGTTGGCACAATAATATCATTGGTGGTAAGCTCCGCCTTCTGCTTGACATTAATACCCACAAGTTCGGTTGTTTTAAATTCATTGTACTGGGCATCCTCATATTCAAAGTTGACATTCAGTGAATATGTTCTTGCATCCGCATTGGGCACGGTATACATACTGAAAGTATGGCTTACCTCTCCCTTAGGCTCAATCTTATCAATATAAAAGGTATTGGATGCCTGATTCGGCGTAAATACATTGCCCTGCTTTTCCGTTTCCTCGTCCACGGTCAAGTAAAGCTTGACATTGTTGACGGATTTGGTGGAATGGGTGTTTTTAAAGGTCATTTCAATATCAAATGTCTTGCCTGCCTCAACAATAACCGGGCTGCATTCATAACGGCTAATTATAATTTTAGGAGTGGAAATTTTTTTCTCCTCACCCTCTTCGCCCTCTTCCTCCTTGCTGTCAGGATTGTAGACATTAACGCCGCTGTACTGGACAAACTTTCTTATTTCGGCACCTTCCTCCGTTTCTGCGCCTGTTTCATATTCAATATTAAAACTGATGGGGTAGTTTTTTGTACCCGCATTGGAGGTAGCGGCAAAGTCAAAGCTGAAGCTTTGGGATTCCCCCACCGCAAGACTCTTAATCTGCTTAACGGAAGTTGAGCGTGGCACTACACAGTTTTCCTCATCACCTGCGGCGGTTATAACTATATTGGACGCCTTATGGTCACCGGTATTTTTCACTGTAAGGTTTACCGAAAACACCTGTCCCACATTGTATGTTCCTGTGGGCTCGGAGGCGGTAACCGTCAGGTCAGCCCTTGCGTCGTCATCTGTTTCGCCCACAGCGGACACATTTACATAATAGCCGAACTCCTTGCTGACTTCCTCACCATCACTGTTAAGATATTTAAGCTTATAGGTAAGGGGATAAGAACCTGTTTTCAGATCCTTGTTTGCGGTAATATTAAAGGTCAGCCTTTCTGTCTTGCCCTTTTCAAGGGTGCTGAAATTATATGTATTGCTGCCGTTTGCCATACCTATACCATCGGCGGCAAGACCGTCCAGAACCACCGTAACATCATCCACATCGCTGTTTCCCGTGTTTTCAAGGTCAACATAAAGGGCTGCCACTCCGCCCGCAGTCATTCTGTCGGCGGACCTCTGGAAATTTTTAAGGGTTACTGAGGTGTTGGTAACCTCTCCTCCCACCTTTATGTACACCGTATCG
Source organism: uncultured Clostridia bacterium (assembly GCA_944383875.1). Classification (GTDB taxonomy): domain Bacteria; phylum Bacillota; class Clostridia; order Lachnospirales; family CAG-274; genus CALWRD01. The sequence continues at coordinate 2,418 of CALWRD010000156.1, forward strand.
CTGCCGGTAAAGCCGCTCTTGTCATTAGCGGTAAAGGTATAATTAAGAGTAAGAGGATATATACCGCTCTTTGCATCCTCATCTATGGTTATCCTGAGCTTTAACTGCATAGTGACAGTGTTCTGCAAAAAATACTTGGTATTACTCTTATCCAGAACCTGAATTTCATAAGGGAAATCATTACCCGATGCAACAGGCTGAATAAGAATATTGTAAGCATAAAAGGAGCTTACGTTTTTGATATTAAGGGTTACATCCCTTGTTTCACCCTTTGTAAAGTTAAGTATACCGTCGCTTGACATCTTAAGCACGGGATTTGGATTTATCTGAGGACCCGGAGAATAATAATCGCTGTTATCATCCACGTACTCATCATCCTCATAAGTGGTATCATCCTCGGCATAGATACTTATATCAGTACTCAGTACCCCTGTCAATGTAAGCAATACAAGCAGCATTGCCATAAATTTATTAATTAGTTTCTTCATTTGTTTTACCCTCCACACTTTCTATTTTTCCGTCACGAATATGTATAATGACATCCGCATAGGCTGAAATTTCCATATCGTGGGTTACTATTATCAAAGTTTGTTTGTTTTCACGAGCCATATTTGTAATAAGCTCCATCATTTCTATGGTTGTCTTTGTATCAAGGTTGCCTGTAGGTTCATCAGCAAAGACCACCTCCGGCTTATTTACAAAAGCCCTCGCAATACTGACCCTTTGCTGCTGTCCTCCACTCATTTCCGAAGGCTTGTGATACATTCTGTCTTTAAGACCTACTGCCGTAAGCATTTTCTTTGCCAGCTCATGCCTTGTTTTGCGCCGTACATTTCTGAATATAAGGGGCAGCTCAACATTTTCCAAGGCAGTATAGTCACTTAGCAAATTATAGTTTTGAAAAACAAAGCCGATGTGTTTTTGTCTGAAATCCGCAAGCTCCTTTTCCGTCATTTTCTCAATGTGCTTTCCGTTGAAGATAATTTCTCCTTTGGTGGGCTTTTCAAGCCCCGCAAGCATATTAAGAAGGGTTGACTTGCCTGAGCCGGAAGTACCAAGCAGGCAATATATTCCTCCCCGGATAAAATCAAAGCTGACCTCATCCAGAGCAACCACTCTTTCCTTGCCCATGGGATAAACCTTCCGCAGACCTTTTACACTTATAATTCTCTCCACATTTTCCCTCCTTAGCTTTTATTGGCATTTGGCTGATTAATCATTTTTATAATTTAGTTTCAGCCTGTTTTATACAATTACAGTTTACTATATGCGTCAAACGATTTCATCTCTTTTTAGTTAAGAAACAGTTAAGAAACTATGTCATTGTTAAATTCTTCTTATATCTATATTTTTTCGGCATCAATGTTTTAAATATTGTATATATTCCGCATACAAAAAAATACAGGTTCGCATAAATGCAAAACCTGTATTAAATAAATGTATTTACACAGACGAAACGGAAGCCTCCTCGGCTGTCTCACCGGTATCCGACCCGATGGTGGTGGTTTCGGCAGCGGTTTCATCCTCTTTCATGGTGCCCTTAACTATTTCGGCACGTCTTGGCACATATGTACTTGTATTAACCTTAACGGTATCTGTAAGCACACCGTTTTCATAAACATACTTATAAAGCTCATAGGTCTTTCCGTCAAGAGCAGTTACCGTATATTCCTCATAGCCCTCAGGCTTTGTATCGTCCTCGGTAACAATAGGCTCCTCAGGCGGAGTTGTTTTGATAAGCTTGTTCTGGAACTCAACAGTATGTCCCGCATCATGCTGCTCATAGCCGTAAAGCTTTATTACCACATTGGAAGATGTAAGGTAGCTCTCTATATACATAGGGTATCCGGTGGTATTTTTAAATTTTAAATCCTTGTAGTCACCTGCAAGGGTGGCGTCATAGGCATAGTCCGCATATCCCACCTTTATGGAATGATTGAATCTTTCAACCACCTCAATCTCCGCTTCAAGGACAGCCTGATACAAGGCACTGGATACCTGACACATTCCGCCGCCTATACTGTCTTCTATTTTACCGTTAACTATGGTAGCCGCACTCCTCCAACCGTTTTCATAAGTACAGGGATTAAAATGCTCATTGGTGGAGAACACTTCATCGGGATAGAGAACCACCCCGTCAATCTTTTCACAACCGTTTCTCAGGTTGGCAAGCCGGTTGTCGTCCCCGTCTTTCTTATAAGCGCTGTAACAGCTGCCGATGACCGTATCTATATACTGAAAATCAGCCTCCGTATACTGAGGGTCATTCTGGGTCACACTAAAGCTTACGGTTGAATTAAAATTGCGGCTTTCAATGGCAGCAATCAGATCATTGTACAGCTTGTCCGCATCCATACTGTAGCCTATGGCAGAAGAAGTAACCTGAAATCCGCTGCTTGTCTTGCTTACAGTTGAGTTGACAGGCTCAACGTTTATGCCTGCGGCTATGGAGTCCGCAACAGACCTAACCATATCCTTGTCATAATACATAACCTGAAAATCCTGCTTTTGGGTTTCCAAGCTCTTAAACCGGGCTATATTTTCCTCATCAGTGCCGCTCCTGCCAAATTCATAGGCAGCATTCATCGCCCCTTCAAGGTCAAAATATATACCAAACTTGTCAAGGGTATAGGCTTGGTTATAACTCTCATTATCGGAAGCAATGGTCAAAGCCGCATCATCCGAAGGCAGCTCCACAGCCACATCAAGCTTATCCTTTGCCTCCGTCCTGGTTAAGCCTCCTATTTCAATACCGTCTACGTAAATATTTGGAAAATAGACTTCCTTATCCGTCTGTTTCTGAATGTATTTAAGTATCTTTTCGTCACTTTTTTCATATATGCTTTCGCCTGCACCTGTAATAACGGAACGCAGCAGAAAAACCAAAGCGCAGACCAGGGCAGCGGCTAATACAACTGTTATTAAAAGCCTTCCCACATTCAGCCTTCGTCTGACCCTGACGTTTCTCCTGCTCCTGCGGCGGCGTCTTGCCTGATTCATACAACCCCTCCGAAAAAACTATTTGGTAGCAATATAAATAAGTGCATCATACTCATTGACACGGAGCATTTCATCGGCTGCCTTTGCAGTCCTGTCTATGTCCATCACCTTTCCCTGAGGAGCAAGGGCTTCGTTTACCTCATCCTCAATAGTGGCAAGGCAGGCTTTAACGGAATCAATGGTATAGGAAACCTCCGCATCTATATATCTTCCGCCCACATCAAGCTCCGCAATGGTATCCCTGTTTGTGGAGCTGTCCCCGTCACGTCCGATATTGTACGCCTGATTTACAGCACCCTCAACATCAAAGCCCATACCAAGCTCGGGATAAGTAAACACCTTTTCATAGTCCGTATTAGGCGCCCTGAAGATAAGGGTCTTGTCGTCAGTATAGTCGCCGTTTATAGACTTATTAAGCATTTCCTCAGCCTGCCCAACGGTAAGACCTCCTACGGCTTCGCCCCTGATATATATATTGTTGTATATTACATCAAGGCTTTCCAGCTCCATGGTTTCCTGCTGTGCAAAGAGATTTTTTATATTTATGAACAAAAATCCGCAAAGGATAATAAGGACCGCCAATATGGCTATTACAAAAAACCTCTTTATCTTAACCTTTTTACTGATCAAAAACAATTCCTCCAATACTGATATAATCAATCGGAAATCCGCACTTTGAATTTGCTGTATACAACACATTGACATCACAAGCCCGCCAAAGGGCAAAATGCCGTTAAAACACTTTTATTAAGCGGATTTTGCTTATTATCTTTCATTATACAACATATACCGTAAAAAATCCAGTCAAAAATACAAATGTAACATTATTTTTCACGTTTATGCTTATTTTTTAACAAAAGGCTGCTGGTAAGCTCCTTTTTTTCTTCCGTTTTTTGCTCTTTTTTCTCCTCAGGTTTTTCTTTGGAAGGTTCCTTCTTGTCTTCCGCCGTTTTTACGGTTTTCCTGAGAGTAATTGCAGGTCTGAACCTTCTGAAGAGCAATTCGGCAAAAAACAGAACAAGGGCTGCAATCAAAAGATACAGGCTAATACTCAGGCTGTCATAAGTCCTTTCATTATATGGGGTAAAGACTTCACCCGGGGAAGTGATTTTATCGGCGTTAAGATACAGACTTTCCAGCACCGTTTCTCCGCCTGTGATATTGGCAATGTCGTATTCCTTTGAATAGGGCACGCTTATTACAAAGGAGTAAAAATCACTGTCCCCGCCTTTAGCCGCATTTAAGTTAAGCACATAGTTTCCCGGCTCCAACTCACCTGCATCCGCCTCAAACACACCGGGGCTAACCTGTTCAAAAACAGGCTCCGATGTAATGCCGTTACCCTCAAGGGTAGCATTTATACTGCCGACATCTTCATCATCTGTTTGAAGGGTTATCACACTTTCACCGTTTTTCTCCCCCAGCTCCGTTTCAAAGCCGCCGAAACTGCGGTTGCGCATAACATAGGCAAGAGTGTTTTTAATCACGTTTTGTCCTTCCTCTGCCGCAAGCCACTGTGTACATTGATTTTGAACATCTGCGGCAAAAACAGCCGTGGTTCCCAGACCGTATTGCCAGAGGGCAAGTATGGGGTCGGTGTCATTATGGGTAAGGACAACGCTTGACGCCGCCTTGGGACTTGAGGCTATATAGCCGTTAAGCATCGGCAAAGCATCTATGCCCTCCAGTACTTGGGAGCTGTCTCCCACTTCGGGATAAAAATCCTCGTTATTGATATAATTTTTATCGGAAAGGGTAGTCTCCCTTTCAAATATTTTAGGCAGATCCGTAAACTCATCGGTATAGTAATACCGTCCCTCGGACATATCCGCTATGCTCTGCAAAAGCTCCGTTGCGGAATCACCGCCTACGGCAACGGTAGATATGCTTATTCCCGAAAGCCTTGCTGTATTGATTATACTTTCATATCCTTCCGACTCTCCCTGTCCGTCGGACATAAGGATAATGTGCTTTGAGTCAGCCGTGTATTCCGACAGCTTGTCCACGGCTTCCTTTAAGGCAGGCTGTATGCTTGTGCCGCCCCCTTGATTGACAGAATATATTTCATCTTCAATGGTTTGGGTATCGCCTGTGATTTCCGTAGGTTCAACTATCCATGAAAATTCGTCGTCAAAGGCAAGCACACCCACACTGTCCCCTTCATCCAGGGTCTGTACGGATCTGACCATTGCCTCCTTCACAAGCTCAAGCTTGCTGACGCCGTATTCACCCATACCCATACTTCCCGAACGGTCCACTACCATCACTATGGCTGTGCTCTTCTTTTTATCATCGTCGGTTAAGTCCATATTGACGGGAAGGATAGTTTCAAGGGGAGTATCCTTGTAACCTCCGAGGGCAAGGGAGTTTTCCCCGGCGCTTACAAACAGTCCTCCTGCGGAGTTCTGAACATAGCTTACAAGGGAATTTACAAACTCCTCTTCCATATCGTAATAGGGACAATCCGCAAGCACCACAGCCTCATACCTGTTAAGTTCCTCCACTGTGGTGGGGGCAGAGGCTATATCAAGCTTGGTCACGCTTAAGCCCGCACTGGTAAACAAGCTTTCAAGGTCGGCTCCGCTGTGGTTATATTCAAGGAGCAGCACTCTTGATGCGGAACGTATGAAACTGTTTGCATATGCCGTATTGTTTTGATAATACTTATCCTCAACAGGCTCAATAACAGCCCTGAATTCAACATAGCCCTCACCGCTGATATTATTGGAAATAACAAAGCGGTTTTCACCTATGTTGACATCCTTTGTGTCCTCATAAACAACAGTGCCGTCAATATAAAGCTGAAGATTGACGCTTTCCTGAGCGGTGCTTTCAATAACAACCTCCGCATTGCAGGTGTCGGAGGAAATATATTCCGGTACATTCAGCTCGGAAACCTGAACCTCGGCAAAGCCCGACTGTTCATAGCCGTATACCTTGACTTCCGCCCCCTCCGTTTTTAACTCTCTTACAGCGGAGAGACCGTCACCCGCATTTTCACTTCCGTCCGTAAGCAGGACAATTCGTCTGCCTGTTCCGCTTTTAAAAAGGGACGCTGCACTTTCAATGCCCCCTTGAATATTTGTTCCGTCCCCTTCGGGAAGATAGCTGAGGCTATAGCTTTCCCCGTCATTCTTCGCCGAAGACGCTGTACGGGCATTTGCACCGAAAACCGTAAGGGCGGTATAATCCTCCTCCCCTTTGTTTAAAAGGGATTCATTGACAAAGTCAAGCTCGGATTGAATATTATCCGCCATACTCTCCGAAGCATCCAGCACAAAAACCGTGGTAACTCCCTTTGAAGGAAGAGGAAGCTTAATATCCGCAAAGGCGGCAATAAGAAGGGCTATAACAATACACCTTGCGGCAACAGCTCCCTTTGGAATACTGTGCCTGCGTTTATATACGTATAAAACCGGTTCCGCCGCCAACAGGATACAGGTAAGTACAATAAATATTCTTTCAAGCCCTAGGCTGTGTACCCCTCCGGAACTTGCAGCCTCAGCCACGGTACCCTCATCGGAATAATTGAAATACTGCTCATCACTCTGGGCTATGTTGACCGCAAAGGGCTCGTAAGCGGGAGAGGAATTTATTGACTGCTCAAGGTAATATATTCCCGGCTCACCCTCGGGAGTATAATTTCCCACGGGGAATGGGGGTGCAAGTTCACTTTCCGAACCGTCGGGAGCAATCAGTCTTACTTCCTCCGCAAGGGGGGATATGTTAAACTCCACGCCTTCTCCCATATTTACGCTGCCTCCCTCAACAGCTCCGTTCGGGAAAAAGTTGTTTATAATATCATATATAAATATAGGAAAATCCTTTTTTAGAGGCAGATCCGACTCGCTTAAATCAAAACCGATAACGGCAACCTTCTGCCTGCCGTAGTCCCCCGCAAAAATAAGGGGCGTTTCATCGGAAGAAACTATCACATCAGCCCACTTGGGCAGGGTAATAACACTGCTCCTGTACACATCAAAATCAAGGGTATCCGTAAGTGTAAAGGACGCCCCCGTGTTATCCCTTGTAACCACATTGCTTATTTCCCGCTTTTCACCCACCTCAAACAGAGAGTTTTGCACAGGGTTGATAAGCAGAATCTGCCCGTCAGCGGGAAGTGACTCGGGTACAACCCCGTCAAAAATATACAGGTTGTATCCCGAAAGATTTTCTATGCTGCCGGTATCATTATTTGCAACGCTTACATTCGGTACAGCTGCAAGAGCCCTTTCAAGGAAGGGGTTGGCATTTCCCGAAATAAGCACACTTGTCTGCAGGTGGGGGCTTACAACGGCATATCTTGAATCATCCGCAGCAAAGGAATCCGAAGGGGTTATCACGGCACGAAGCTCCGCCGTATCTCCCTTAAACTGCGTAAAAATAACATCCTTTGTTTCATCCGGCGCAAGGACTATATCCTCACTTTCGTACAGCTCGCCCCCTATATAAAGGCTGATACTCTTTTGCAGAGTATTGCCGCCGAAGTTTTTGACCTTGGCAAGGGTACGTATGTTTTCCCCTGATACATTTGCCGTAAGGGAAACAATTCCGCAGTTGTCAAAGGAGGTACCGTATACATAACCTGATACACCTTCCGCCGACCTGTCCGAAAAAACAACGGTATTGCTGTCCTCATCGGCAGCGGGTATTCCGCCGTAATCAACGGGAACATAGCTTTGCCCTATTGATTGAATTATATCCGTAACATAGTCCTTATCATCGGAATTGTCCACAAGCACGGATGCCTCGGAATTAAGCTCCGTAACGGTAAAGGTGCTGCCTGATGCACTGCTGCGCACAAGATTGACTGCGTCAGCCTTAGCCATATCAAGCCTTGTTGCCCCACCTTCCTCAGCAGACATACTCAGGCTGTTGTCGATAACAAGATTGTACCTGCTGACATCATTTTCCGCAGTGATATAGGGCGATGTCATTGCAAGCACGCAAAAGAGGGCTGCCAGAATCTGAAGCAGCATAAGCAGGTTTTTTCTGAGCCTCTGCAATGACTTTGACGCCTTAAAGTCCGCTTCCGCCATATTCCACAGATATACGGAAGAAACTTTAACATCAACACGCTTTTTTTTGAAAAAATACAGAGCCAAAATCATCGGAATAACGATAAGCCCTATAAATGCCAAGGGTCTTAAAAAAGACATAAAACTACCACCTTATTCCAAAGAGCTGAAATAGTCCCTTACTATATCCTTAACACCGTAGGGAATGTCCTCACTCTCGATACTATTTAATGCCTCGTCCTTATATTCGTTAAATACGTCCCTATAGGGCACCATTTCACCCCTGCCGCCGTCCTGTCTGTTCTGCACGGTATCCCCGGTAGCCTCTCCGTTGCTGTCAAGCTCAGCATCATAATCTCCGAAATTACTTGCCTTTGAAGTGTAAATATCCGCATTTTCCACACTGCCCTTGCCTGCTCCGGAACCGCTGCCTCCCGTGCCTTCCTGAGAGGAAGCGCCTTCCCCCATATTTCCGTCGGAAGAACCGCCTTCCGGCTGCATACCCTCTTCATTTTGACCCGCCGAAGAGGAAGGCTTGCCGCCTACAGCCTCACTTGCCTCTGCCAAATCACTGTTCAGCTTTTTAACCGCCTCCCTGATGTCCTCATTTTCGGCAGCAAGCTCATTTATCCTGTCCGAAAGCTCGTTAAGCCCTTGGGATACCTGAGCAAGCTGTTCCTCCGTAAGCTCCTGCTGCATTGTATCCCCCAGTTCCGCTAAAAGCTGTTTTGTATCGGCATCCAGACCTTCGCTTTCGGCTGCCTGACTGAGGGCATTTCCAAGGGCGGAAATTTCCTCATCGCTCATATTTTTAAGGGCGGCGTTTAATTCATTCAAAACTTCGGTAAACTCCGATATATTGCCGTTTTTAAGCAAATCACCCATTTCCCTTGTGGCTGAGTTTTGCCTGAGTCTTTCGCTTAATGCCTTAAGCTGTTCATTTTCGCTTTCATCGGCGATTTTCTTTAATTCCGCCTGAGTATTCATCAGGCTTGATACCGCATCCCCATTGTTATCATACTTTGAAAGTTCCTTCTTAAGGTCATTCAGCTCTGCGTTAATCTCACTTTTCTGATTTTGTGTAAGGGGGGAATTTTCAACTTCCCTTTTCATATCCTCCACCGCTTTATCAAGCCTGTCGTGCATTTCCTCCTGCCTTTGCATATCCTCACTTGGTGTGATGGGCACAAAATAAGCAAAGGCAAATAAAGCAAGGGCGGCAATAAGTATATTGAAAAATACCTTGCCCGGCACAACGGAAAAAGACTTTCCGAAATCCTTTTCACCCGCACATCTTAAAGCGTCCTCAATCACAAGCTCCTGCATAGGCAGGGGGCTGTCCACCGAAAGCGCCTCATAAGCCGTAATAAATCTTTCCTTGTAACCCAGACTGTCGGCAATGCGTACGAGGGAAACCGCCGAGGGGCGCAGCAATGCTCCCACAAGCAATCCCACAGCCAGACATACAAGAGAGAAAACCCCGACTTTGTTCCATAGTCCGTATATATATGTGAACTTGGAGACAAAGATAAGGACAGCATCCGCCGCTGCGCAAAAAGAGCAGGTCAACATTAAAACCGTCAGAAAAGTCTTTGTATGAATTTTAATCCTGAGTCCCCTCAGGCTTTTTAAAAGCTCCTTCATCAAAACACCAACTTTAACCTGTATGCTTACCCTGCTTTTTCCTCTTAACGGGAAGTATATTCCTTGCGGAAAGCTTAAGCAGGAGAACAGAAAGGATAATATAAATCACCGCAATAAAGTGCCATACCTGCAAATATTGAAAAGAAAAATCAGTTTCTATCAGGTCATTAATAACAGTCCACAGAACATTAGAGCCAACCTGTGAGTCAACTACGGAAATAAAGCAGACAACGGGATTGGTGGAACAGATTATTATACACAGTGCACCTACGACCCTGCTCCATGACTGTGAAAGAGTACCTGCCCCCAACAAGGTATTGTAAAAGCCCACAATAATCAATACAGCTATACCCGTACCTATTGTAATGCCTATAATAAACAGATTTGAAACAGCGGTTGCCGCCGCCGTCTTTTTAATAATCGTTGAAAAAAACACGGCTATACTGCCCACAAAGCAGGAATAGATAAGCAGGAAAACCGTATTTAATATAAAGCCCGATACGGAAACACCGCCGTAGTAAAACAAAATTGCGTATATAGGCATAGACGCCACTATAAGAAGCCCCACCAGAAGCAGGGAACTCATAAGCTTGCCCACAACTATATCCCAACCCGACATTCTTGTAACAAGCAGAAAGTCCAGCGTCTGCCTTTCACGCTCACCGCTGATGGAGCTGGCGGTAACCGCAGGGATAATAAAGGTAAGGGTAAGCATCTGAAAGCCGAACATAACAAGATAGGCTATCATTATGTATTCGGGATTAAAGCCGTTATAGTTATTGATATTAATCATTTTAAGGATAAGATTTGTAACTCCCAGCAGTACAAAAAGGTATACCGCCAGACCTATATACACCTTAATATTCCTGAATAATACCCTCATATCCTTCCTGAATACGGGATTAAGCATCTTCCTCACCTCCGGTAAGCTTCATAAATATATCCTCAAGGTTGCCTTCACGTTCGGTGAATGAGATTACGGGCACTCCCGCCGATACAAGCTTTGAAAGCACCTGCGAAAGCATTTCGTCGGTACCGTTGCAGCCAAAGGACACGTCAAAGGTATTCTCCCTTATATCGGTTACCTCAGGCAGCTGTTCAAGAATCTTGACCGCATTTTCCGTGCCCTCAAGCACCTTGACGTCAATGATGCGCTCCTTTGAAATATGCCGCATTATTTCATTGACCGAACCGCTGTCAATCAGCCTGCCCCTGTTGATTATGCCTATCTCCGTACACATTTCCGCAAGCTCCGGCAGTATATGGGAGCTGATAATAATAGTCTTGTCAAGGGTCCTTAACTGTTTCAATACTTCCTTCATTTCCACCCTGGCACGGGGGTCAAGTCCCGAGGCGGGCTCGTCCAGAATAAGGATTTCCGGATCATGTATAAGGCTGCGAGCCAGACAAAGCCTCTGCTTCATACCCCTTGAAAGACTGTCCACATAAAAATTTCTTTTGTCCTTTAAATCCACAAGCTCCAGCAGATTGTCTATTATATCCTTCCGCTGTTCGTAGGGAATGTAGTAAGTACCTGCGTAGAAATCCATATATTCGTCCACACGAAGGTCGTTATACACCCCGAAAAAGTCCGGCATATAACCTATCTTATCCTTAAGGGCATCTATGTCCTCCGATACATTCATACCGTCTATATACACACTTCCCTCGTCGGCACTCAACAGTCCCGCCATTATCTTCATGGTGGTGGTTTTGCCTGCCCCGTTAGGTCCCACAAAGCCGTAAATACTGCCCTTGTTCACTTCCATATCAAGATGGTCAACGGCAGTAAACTTGCCGTATCTTTTAACAAGTCCCTCTATCTTAAGCACAAAACCACCTCCTTAATAAATATATTTAATGCTCGGCAGGGAAACCTCATTTTCGGTAAAGCCGTATGCCCTTACACGCACCCTGCCCTCACCGTCGGCATAGCCCTCTTCCGGGCTGTATATAAGGGTGTCCGAAAGGTCCTCCCACCGATTGGTAAGGGAATTGTATATATATGTTCCCTCCGTCTGCTCATCCCATTGAAGGGTAAAGGACGCCGCTGCGGAATTGTCAAAACTCAGCTCCGTATAACCTGCCGTATCATATACATAGAGTCGATTTCCCCATATTTCCGCCGTATCAGTACTTTCAACAAGGGGAGCCGCATCGGATAGCCCTGACAAAATCGAATCCCCCGCCGTCACCTTAAATTCATCCCTGAATACATTTATGGGGGAAGTTTCGGAAAGCCTGTCATTAACCCTCAGCTCGGAACCGTATATGGGTGTATCGGAAAATCCCAGTATGCCCACATTTACGTAATCCCGACTTGGGTATTCTCCATAGCTGTCCGCATAGGCAATGACCCCCTCGAATATATCCTGTTCAAGCTCCAGCCTGTAGGTTTGATCAAGGTTTTCGTCCCTGTCATAGCCCTCGGGTCTTAATATGTTGGAATACTCGCTGTAATCAAGCATATCCAGCTCAAAGGGTCTTATATCGTATTGATCAAGGCTCAGGGTTTCTCCATTATCCAGCTCTCCCCCATTAAGGGCATATACCACCCCGTAATCCGGTACTTCCGCAATAATAACGGTCTCGCTGAAGTTTTCTCCCGTATTGTTGGTTATTTCTCCCGTAAGAGCGCCGTCCTGATTAAAGGCAAGCTCCCCTGTAAAACCCTCTCCAACGCTGTACTCATCCTCAAGAATAAGATAGGAATTGTCCCACTTTGTCTTACCGTTTTCCTCTATATTCAGTCCATCCTCACTCATCACAATCTTTGCGGAAATTTCATCCGATGAGTTATTCGTCTGGGAATATGTACCGTAGGAATTGTAGGAATTGTAATTATAATCGCTTACACCGATAACTTCAGGGTTTCCCCCGGGTTCAATGTCAAGCTTTCCTTTAAAGGGAGCTATAACGTTAATAAAGCTTTTCAGGGTAACCGTATCGGAGGAAGTACTTCTTAAGTCAAGATAATTGATAATGCTTGCTATAGGCTTTTTATATACCGTATTGAAACTGATAAGATATATGGCAAGGCTTAAAACAAGGGCAGTTATGGGGATTATCTTAATGCCCTCCTCTCTGCGGTCCTTCCGCTTGAGTATAAAGTAGAGCACAACAATAAAAGCTATGTAAACATATAAAATACAGAAAATAATTTTAATGGTATTATCCGACAAATTAGGGAGCCTGTCGGTGTACCCTATAAGATCATCCTCAAAACTGTCCGAATAATCCATCTCCGAGGAAACAGTAAATACAGTAGTAAGTACCGAGGACAGGTCATAATCGGCACTTACGGCGGAGCTGTCGGAAAAATTGTAATCGGCAGCCACAATATACCCGCTGCCAAGCTTATATACGGTACAAATGTCCGCAGTCTGCTGTATATCAAAACCTATGGTACTGTCATATGTATCGGAAACGGTACCCTCCGTAAGGGGGCTTAAGCCCTCAATGTCAAGCCTGTCAAGGGAACCTATCCTGCTTTGCATACCCAGAATAATTGAGCCTCCGCCGTTTACGATGTCAAGCATTTCCCTGAGCTGTGCATCGCTGAGGACTGCCAGATCAAAGTCATTTACGATAAATGTATTTACCGCATCAAATTCGGAATACTCATCAGAGCCAAGAACAGAGGATAAATCCACCGTATCTCCCGAACAGCCGTAATATGAAGGGCTGAGATAGGTAAGGTTCTCTGCTGAATCCGAAAGTATACCCAGCCAGCAGTCCTGATCGGAGCTTACACTGAGGGGAAACTCTTCCGAAGCGACAACTTCATCATCCTCGGTAAGGCTTACAATAATATTGCGCTGTATATACTTAACGGGGACATTGAAGGTTACCTCCGCCCCATCGCCGGGGGCAAGCTCAATCTCCCTTGCATATTCATTATATTTAAGGCTTTCTTCAAAGCTTGAAATGTCAACACCCACACGTAAGGATACTTCACCGCTGAAAACCTCTCCAGAATTGTTGGTCAGGGTAACGGCATCGGGAATGTTGTAACCGATTTTTGCCTTACCATCGAAGCCAATGTTGGCTTCGATGGTATAGTCGGAATTTTCCGCCGCATTTGCACCCACCCAGAACAAAGGCAGTGCAGCCGACAAAATCATAGTAATTATAAGCACAATGGCTATAATTCCCGCAATACGCCTTTTTTGCTCAGCTTTAAGTCTTTTCATCGGTTATCTCCTTAAATAACATTGCCGGGAAGCTTACATCTTAGTAGGCAGCTTCCCTTAACGACAGTTACAACGCCTTAACTTCCGCTAAGGCTTAAGGTGCCCGACCTTAGCTTAAGGGCTGAAATCAAGCAGCCCTCAATCCCTGTCAAAGCTTACCTTATCATACTGTTTAATTATACCACAAACGCTGTTTTTTTCAACACTTACGGCAAAGCTTTTGAATTTTGTAATAAATGTTGACACTATTTTTTTTGAATAATATAATTAGACTGATAACAACGGATGCAAAAGAGGGAGGCGGCTTATATGGAATTTAACAGTCAGCAGAAGCTGGCAATAGAAACAAGGGACAACGGCGTTAAAAACATACTGGTGTCGGCAGGTGCGGGGTCGGGAAAAACATCGGTACTTGCCCAAAGGGTAATAGAGCTGATTACCGACATATCAAGCAACGTGGATATTGACAATATGCTTATTATGACCTTTACCAAAAACGCAGCTGCGGAAATGCGTGAGCGTATCGCCAAACGGCTTAAAGAAAAAAGGGATGAACTGATAATCACCTCTCCCGCCTCCGACAGGTTAAAACATATCCAGAAACAACTTTCTCTTCTCAACAAGGCAAGCATCACCACCATTGATTCCTTTTGCAACACACTGGTCAAGCAGTATTTTTACAAGGCGGATGTGGATCCTTCCTATAGGATTGCGGGGGATGAGGGCTGTATCGAGCTGAAAAAAATCAGCAATGAGGTGCTGGATGAACTTTTTGAAGAAAAACTGGAGGAAAAGGATGAGGACTTTATCAGGCTCATTGAGGTTTTCTCTCCCACTTCCTATGACATTAAGGGGCTGTACGGCATAATCAATGCAATAAGCAGCGAGCTTTCATCCGTTCCCTTTCCCGAAAAATGGCTTAAGGAGCAGGTTGAGATATACACCCCAAAGCGGCCCGATACCATAAGCCCCGAAATACTGAGCAGGTTTAAAGACTGTGTGGTATCCATGTGCGCCCCATACAAGCCTATGATGGAGCATTATCTGGCACTTGCGGAGGAACTGAACAGGAAGTACGAATCCTTTTTAAACAGCTCAAGGAAAAGCATTTCCAAGTTTGAAATATATTGTGAAGGGCTGTATATTCTCGCTCCCCTCTTTAATGTTGAAGCCTCGGAAACCTTCGATTACAGCTTTGTTTACGAGTGCCTGGAAAAGTCCTTCCCCCCATTTAACAGGGGAAGTACCAAGGATGTACCGGAGGAGCTTAATGCCTGCTTTCAGGAAATGAAGGGATTTGTAACGGAGTGCAGGGACAGTATATACAAGCCCCTTAAAAACAAGGTCTTTTTATATCCCTACCCACAGGCATTGCAAATCGCAAGGGAAAGCGCACAAACGGTCAGAGCGCTTATCAATCTTTATAACGAATACAGCGAAAGATATACCCTGAGGAAAAAGGAAAACAATGTACTGAGCTTTGCCGACCTGAGCAGGTACTGCATCAAAATACTGTTCAATGATGACGGAACCCCCTCGGAGGCAGCATACAGCCTGCGGAAAAAATATACGGATGTCATCGTTGACGAATATCAGGACAACAATTATCTTCAGGAATACATTTTAAAGGCTGTGACGGATGACAACCTGTTTATGGTGGGAGATGTAAAGCAGAGCATCTACAGTTTCAGACAGGCTTGTCCCGAAATATTTGCGAAAAAGTATAACGAATATGATGACTGTTTCCCGGGAAATGTTCCCGAGGGCAACGTGTGTATCAAGCTTAATCAAAACTACAGGTCAAGAAAAAGCGTGCTGGATTTTTCAAACTTCCTGTTTTACCAGCTGATGAGCATTGAGTTTGGCGGGATTGAATATGACAGCTCGGCGGCGCTTGAAGCTGGTCTGGAATTTCCCGAACCGCCGGAGGAAATCAGGGACAGGGTATGCACCTGCAGCGAATTGCTTGTTTATGAGGGCAGCAATGCCGAAAACACGGACGCCGCCGATATGGAAAGCGATGAAATATATGCAAACATCATTGCAAAGAGAATAAGCGAGCTTACAGACCCTCAGAATCCCTGTTACGTATTTGACAAAAAGAAGGAAGAATACCGTCCCTGCCGTCTGTCGGACATAGCAATACTGATGTCAACCCCCGGCAAGGTAGGGTACATATACACCAATGTTCTGGGAAAATACGGCATACCCACGGTTATTAAAAACAAATACAGGCTTTTTGAAACCATTGAGGTAAAGACCGTTATGTCCCTGCTTAAGGTAATAGATAACCCCTACAGGGATATTGAGCTGATTACCCTGCTGCACTCCCCCATCTTTAACGTCAGCTGTGAGGAGCTTGCACTTATCAAGGCGGTTGACAAAAACGGTTATATGTACGACAATGTGCGCAGGTATCTGGACAAGGGGAAAAATTCCGACCTTAAGGGCAAGCTTGACAGGCTTATGAACATTCTTAAGGAGGCACGGACCCTGACCCTTACCAACTCCTTTGGGGAGGTACTGGACAGGCTTTACGCCATAACCGACTATATGAACTACGCAAGCATAATAAAAAACGGGGAGCTTCGTATACAAAACCTTAAACTGCTTTCGGGCATGGCGGCGGAAATATGCGCAAGCGGCATACACGACTTCGGCGGAGTGGTAAATGAGCTGTGCGGCATAGCGGCTGAAAACCCCGAAAGGGACTATAATATGGTTTCAGAAAACGACAATGCGGTCAATATTATGAGTATCCACGCCAGCAAGGGGCTTGAATTTCCCATAGTATTTCTATCCCAGTTCAGCAAAGACTTCAAGAGGATACAGCTTTCAAGCAAAAGGGATGAGCATGGCAGAAAAAGGTCCTTTTTTATAGATGCGGATGAGGGACTTGCCTTTGACCGATTCGATACCGAAACAAGGCGGCTTTTCCCCACGGGTTACAAATACCTGCTGGAACGCCTTGCGGACAATAAGGTGTATGCGGAATATTTAAGGCTCCTTTACGTGGCGCTTACAAGGGCGGAGGAAAAGCTGATTATAGTGGGCAAGGTATCCGATTATGAAAAGCTTGAAAAGAAGGCGTCGGAATACAGCCTGTACCGTGACAAGGGGCTGCATCTGCCAAGAACGGCAATACTGAACGGAAACAGCTTTATGGACTGGCTGCTGTTTGCTTACTGCCGAAAGGATGTATTAAATGAGGAGCTTGCAAAAAAGGGAATTGCCCCCATTGATATAGATGAAATATTTAAAATAAACATAGTAGACCTTGACAACATTCTCTCCGAAGAGTTTGACATATCTTACAAAAGAGCTATAATCGAAAGGATTGATGTAAAAAAAGCCGATACCGGACAAAAGGAGCTTGACAAAAAACTCTTATCCAAATATATGGATGAGGCTGCGGTTATTCTGCCCTCTAAAATTTCCATTTCGGAAATCAAGAGGCAGCATATGATAGATGAATACACACGGCTTGAAGATAAAATCTACAGCGAAAATGTACCCAGTGCGGAACACATACTTAATGTGACGGAGATTAATAAGGATAAGGACACCAAAATAGAATTTGCAAAGCCGGAATTTATTGTAAGCAGTCAGACGGCTTTAACCGGTGTGGAAAAGGGTACGGCGTACCACACGGTATTTGAGCATCTTAAACTTAATGCCCATGCTGACAACGCCGAGATAAAAGCACAGCTTGATATGCTTAAAGAAAAAAATATCCTGAGTGAAGCCGCTTACAATTCGGTAAACCCCGATAAGTTTAACAGATTTCTACATTCCGACCTTGGTCAAAGACTGTGTGCCTCGGATAAAGTATTCCGTGAAACTCCCTTTGTAATGTTTCTCTCTCCAAGGGAAATCTTCGGTTACGACCGCTACGGTGATACAAAGGGCAGGGTTCTTGTGCACGGCATTATCGACCTTTATTTTGAAGAGGGGGATTACATCGTGCTGGTTGACTACAAAACCGACAGGGTAAATGGCAAAAACACTCCCGAAATCATCTGCGACAGATACAAGATACAGCTTGAGTACTATAAAACAGCCATTGAAAAAAGCTGCGACAAGCCCGTTAAGGAAATGTACCTGTACCTTGTGGATATAGACAAACCCGCTCTTGTTGCAAAATATTAAGAATAAATAGGGCTGCCTGTGAATAGTATATATGGTAGATATACGAAGGGAGCATAATAAATGGATAATACACCAAACATAACCAACAGCATCACTGTCAGCGGAAAAATCCTTACGGACTTTGTATTGAGCCACGAGGTATACGGGGAAAAGTTCTACAGCTTTTACATAGAAAACAGGAGGCTTAGCGACGCCGTAGATATACTGCCGGTCATTATTTCCGAACGTCTGCTGATTGACGAGTGCTATGCTGTGGGGGACAATGTACTTATAGAAGGGCAGATACGCTCGCACAACAATTTTGACGGTATCAAGACCCATTTAAAGTTAAGCATTTTTGTCAAAAGCATATCGCCTACGGAAGAGATGTGCAACCCCGTCAACCGCATTATGCTGGACGGCTTTATATGCAAAAAGCCCGTTTACAGAACCACCCCCTTTGGAAGGGAGATAGCGGATATACTTCTTGCAGTAAACAGGGCATACGGTAAGTCAGACTATATACCCGCCATATGCTGGGGAAGGAATGCTAAATTCGCCTCCAACCTTGAGGTGGGCACAAATATTTCACTCAGCGGCAGAATGCAGTCCAGGGATTACCGTAAACAGCTGGATAACGGCGAAGTCATAACAAAAACCGCCTATGAGGTTTCCGCATCCAAGATTGAGCAGAAAGATTTTATATACTGAATATAAACAAAAATTTTGTTTTTGCCCCTTTTTTGCCGTCTTGACAAATATTACAATTAATAGTATTATATTATTGTAATAGTAAATAGAGAATTCAATTTAAGGGGGTAAATCCTATGAAGTCTGAATTATATGTACAGTATGCAGGTCAGCAAGTTGATACCAAACAGCTTATGGATATAGCTAAGGAGACTTGGAAGGCTGAGGGTAATAAGGTTAAGGATTTGCAGTCGATTGAGCTTTACTACAAGCCCGAAGAGGGCAGGTGCTATTATGTATTTAATGGCGAAGGCTCCGATGACAGCTTCTTTACTGTCTGAGAAAAAGATGTTACATAAAAAGTGTACTTCCGTTGCAGGTGTACACTTTTTTTATTTGCATTTTATAAGGCTGGGAAAATTTAATGCCCTATGACAAATTCTTTGCCCTGCAAATCCCATACGGCAGCACAAATATATGATGTTAGGGGAATATTTTAAAATCGGCTCACCCTTCCGGCTTAAAGCCAAAAGGCGGCACAGCAAAACGCTGTACCGCCTTTATTAGTTAAATATAATCATTGCTCAGCAGGGAAGGTTATATTAAACAAGGTCTTTTGCAGAACAAGAGCTGCATCATTTGCCGTAATTTCACCTTCAGCGTCTACGTTACAATATGGAAGCATATCATCTGCTATAGCTGAATCAGCAGGATACAATGTGTAATGAAGAATTGTAGCCGCATCATTTGCTGTCAGGATACCGCTGCTGTCCGCATCACCCCATACCTTATCTCCCGGCTGTGGAACAGGCTCTGTTGTTGGCTCGGTAGTTGACTCGGATGAAGTTTCGGTAGTTGTTTCAGTAGATGTTTCGCTGGTGGACTCTGTAGGTACATTACCGTAGCTTACCACAATGCTGATAATCTGTGCGGTTGTACCGCCGTTCTGTGAAGCTGTGATAGTGTAGTCACCTGCGCTTAAGCCTGTAAGCTCAAGGGTAGATGTAATAGGATTGCTTCCTGAGCTGCCCACAAGAGTTTCACCTGTCTTGCCTGCACAGGAGATGCTTGCGGACTTGGAGCTGTTGCTTGAACCACACTTGTAGCTGATGGAAACATTTGCACCTGCCGCTACATTAAACTTAACAGAACCGCTTTCGTCAATCTTAATCTGTCCGTCCTTACCTGAGTTGCCTGTAATAAGGAACTTAGCTGTGTCGCTTACAATATCTGCCGCAGCATACTCACCTTCATCAAGAGGAGTAAGTGAGCTTGTTGTAGGCTCGGTTGTTGGTTCATCACCTGTTGTAGGCTCAGTTGTTGGTTCATCACCTTCCGTTGTGGTCTCTGTAGGAGGCTCGGGAACAACGCTGCCGTCAACGGAACCGCCGATTGTAGCGATAACGTGATTACTTGAAATATCATCTGTTACATAGCTTGTAATTGCAGCTCTGAGTGTTGTATTTATCTCATAATCAGGGTCATCAACGGAATCGTTGAATGCAAAGCCTGTTGCCTGAGCAAAGTCTCCGCCGCCTGTTCTGCCGGCATACTTTTCAACGGTAGTCTTGGCATCCGCAGGTTCCTGAATAACGCTTGCAAGACTCTGAACATAAGCGTTGTCAACATCAGCGTTACTGTATGTTGCACCTGCCGCTGTAGTATAGTTGATACGCTGGTCTCTTGTTTCTACAACACAGCCGTCGGCATTTGAAGCTGTTTCACCGTCGGAGCCTGCCGTAAACTGAGTAAGGCTGCCTTCCATAATATTGTTATACAGCTTGATTGCACCGATTGCAGGGCTGTCATCGAAGGTAGCGGAGCCGCCGCCCTCTGCGTCATGTCCCACAGAACCCTGAAGGGTAGGATACTTACAGTTTCTGAAATAGTTGCCCTCAACAAAGGCATCGGAATCCGCAGAAGCACCTACACCGTACTTGGCGTTACCGTCATAGAAGTTATTGTATATATGAACAAACATTGTTCTTATACGTGGATGACGTGAATCAGAGTGGTCAAACCAGTTGTGATGATATGTAATATAGTTTTCACCTGTCTCTGATGTCATACCGCAGAGAGAACACTTTCCCGCATCCCAGTAGTGATTGTATGAAAGGGTTACATACTGTGAATCGTTCTTAACATCGGAAGAACCGTCACCCTTTGCCTTATCACCGCTGCCCTGCTCACCGTAGAAGAACTCATTGTTGTGAAGCCAGATATTGCAGTTGTCCGTATCAAGGGAAATACCGTCGTCGCCGAAGTCGTGAACAGCAAGGTTCCTTACCTCAACGTTGCCGGCATTTCTCAGCAGGATACCGAAGTTGATGGAAGAATCCTCACCGATACCCTCTATGGTTGTATTGTAATTTGTATAGGACTTGCTTGGCTTAACCTGAATATAACCGGAGCCGTTAAGCTCTGAACCGGAATAGTCAATTTTTCCCACGATTCTTACAATAAGAGGTCTGTCCGTACGCTTATTTCTGCCTTCCAGAATGGTTGAAAGACCTGTTGTTCCCGTTGAATCGGTTACCGTATTAACATCTTCCGCACTTGTTATGTAAAGTATCTCCGCATTGTCCTTTGGAGTACCGTCACCCTTGTAACCGCCTGACTGCAATGGGTCGGAGCTGTCATAACAGGTTGATTCGGGACTGAAGTTAAAGCCTGTCCTGTCGTGAGCCTCCACCGTAACGGAAGCCGTTTCGCTTGCAACCACTGCATCGCTGCTGTTGTAAGCCTCAACCCTGAGTGTATATGTACCTGCCGAAATACCTACAATGTCGGCTCTCCAATGACCGTCCCTGTACATCCTTACAAGCTGGTCATCAATGGTGGTAAAGGAATTGCCGTCCTTTGAATAAGCAACCCTGTAGTATGAAACGCCCTCGGTACTTGTGGGGTTCCATTCCACCCAGGCAGACTCAAGCCAGCCCGAGCTTTCGGTAATACCGATTTCCTGTGCTGCGGCAACCTCAACCCTTAAAGGAGCTATAAAACTCATCTGGGTAGTGGGAGCGCAAGCAGCTGCCATAACAGCTACCATAGCCGCACTTACGAGTTTTTTACAAACCCTTTTCATAAAATTTCCTCCTTAAAAACTCTTGATTCGGCAAAACAAATTGCCTCATTCGCCGTAAAGTGAAGGTACGGTTCAAAATAAAAACATACTTATTTTTAAATTGACGATACATACCTACTATACTTATTATATAGCTTTACGGCAAAATAGTCAATAACAATTAAGTTGAAAGTGAATCAAATGTATAAGTTCCACAAATACCCATACGTATTTTTTTACATATCTCTGCCTTAAAACAATAATTCCTTAATATTTTTTTGAAAAAAGTAAAAAAATGTGTTGACATTTCACTTTAAATATAGTATATTATACGAGTGCCCATTAAGGGGCAGCGCAACTCGGTTGTGCTGCTATAGCTCAGTAGGTAGAGCGCAGCATTGGTAGTGCTGAGGTCACCGGTTCAACTCCGGTTAGCAGCTTAAGTTAAATCCCTGTAAATATCACGTTTACGGGGATTTTTTTATGTATATCTCAATAATGCACCATATAAAGCGCAGCTGCCTTTCGTTAAGCTGCTTCAGGTGCCCGCTTATATCCCCTCTTAAGTTCTGCATATCCCTGACAGGCTCGTAATCCTCCCTCATATAATCCTCCTTTTTGATTTTAAACACAGCACCAAACACATATACATATACCGAACACAGGTAAAAATTAATCTGACAGTCCTTTATTTACCGATACGAACACGGCAACACAAATACATTGTAAGTGCAGCCTTTATATATTATTACATATACCTCTTTATCTATATATTTACTAAATTAAAAAAATAATATGTTGCTGTGTTCAGCCCTTTATTTATGGGGTTTTGGAAATTTAAGCCGTGTTTGCATCTATGTTACAGCCGTGTTCATCCTCATCTGTCTGTGTTCCGTCTTTATCAATCGGCTCATAGTAATAGATTTTGGTTGAATAGCCTCTGGGTCTTGTATACTTGATTTTCTCAACCTTATTAATCAGCTTTGAAAATGCCATATAGCTTAACCTTTTATACCCGTAGTCGGTACAAAAGTTAGTATAGTAGGTCTGATATATTACGGAAAGTGCCTTGGCGTTATCCTTCCCGGTAAACTTATCGCCCATCTCCAGTACAAATTGCAGAACATGGTTATTTTCCACCCTATACTCACTCATAAGCTTCTTCACCTTATCGGGAATGGTAAAGCCATCCTTGATTACCTTATTTATCCTGATAAGGGCAAGCATTATCATCGCCTCGGCAGTCTCCTCGGTGCGGAGTTTTTCGGACAGATGTATATCCGGCTTAGCCCTGAAATTCCCCTCAAAGGGAATAAGCACCAGCCTGCGCATCCAACCCTCGCTTCTGTCACAGGTTTTGGGTATTTCATTGCCGGAGCTTATTATTTTGCCCGTAAAGTTGATGATATACTCATCGGCGTAAAGCTTTTTAACGCTCAGAGGCTCACCGCTGGTAAGTATCTTAAGGGCTCCCGGCTCCCGGACAAAGGCGCCGTTTTCATCATCACAGATTATCACCCTCTTGTCCTCAATGCCGTACCTGCCCTTTGATTCCCCAAGGTCAGCCCAGCTTTTATATGTCATACTATCAGAGCCGAATATCCACCTGAGCAGCTCAAAGAAGGTGCTTTTGCCGTTGCCTCCGTTGCCGTAAATAAAGAACATCTTCTGCCATGGATTGCTCTCAAGCATACAGTAGGCAACTATTTCCACAAGCAAGTCCTCAACGCTGCTGTCATCGGCGGATATATCCCTTAAAAAGCCCTCCAACACTTCGGGGCACTCCGCATCAATATTAAGCCGATGGGGTATGCACCCGGTAAAGTACATATCATCCCTGTACTCCGCCATATCCCCCTCCTTAAAGTCATAGACGCAGTTAAGAAAGGGTATCATATCTTTGGTAAGCTCCCTCTCCGGTGCAAGCTGCTTTATGTACTTATGCACCTCCCTGCGGAACAGCCACGTGGAATTGTCAAGGGAATTGATAAGGACATTTTCATTCTTTTCCGGAGTGTACAGCTCGTAAAAGCGTCCTTCCTTTTTTATCCTCAGCTCATCCCCCAGCCTGACAATGTCCCTCTCCTTAATTATGTGGGCGGCAATATCCCTGTAGGAGTTATCCCTTACATTTGCCGTAATCAGACCGTTGCGGGGATTGGTTATCAATTCCCCCGCCGATGAACTGTCCTCAAGTCCTGCCACAAATTTCTCCACAACCTTCTCCAGCTCATAGGGATGAGCCTCGTAATAAGCCTTTTTCCTGCCGTAGATGGTGTATGACTTGCATGAAAGCACACCCTCGTTGTTTACAGCCTCCCCTATGGCGTTGCCCACAGCCTTGCTGCAAAGGGGGATAACGGTTACATTGTTGCTGTACATATCCGCAGCGTGGGACCTG
The DNA here is from genome assembly GCA_944383875.1 of uncultured Clostridia bacterium. GTDB lineage: Bacteria > Bacillota > Clostridia > Lachnospirales > CAG-274 > CALWRD01. The sequence goes on from CALWRD010000156.1 coordinate 26,556, forward strand.
AATATCTCAGTAATCTGCTCCAGCTCCTCATTGCTGCCTATCAATACGGCGCCGTAGCCAAAGGACAGCAAAGCCCCCGCAACAGCCCCATTGTCCGCTATAAACAGATATTTCTCCTTGCCCTGCTGCTCCGTTTCAAGTATACGGGGCAATATCCTTTTGCAGGTATCAAAAATTTCCGAATGGGTCATTGTCTCTCCCTCCTTCTTTTTGTATTCATAATATAGCCCTCCTTTTTGTTATTATCTACACCTACATTATACATACAAAAAAGTGACATTTCCTGCCATATGTAAAAAAATCACAAAAAAAGCCACGGATTAAATCCACGGCTTTGCTTAACAAGTTAATTTTTCTCACTGATTATCTTTTCAACCTTTTTCTTCACCCTTTGGAGGGCGTTATCTATGCTTTTTTCATCCTTACCCACCTTTTCGGCGATTTCAACATAGCTTTTACCCCTCAGGTAAAGGGAAAGCACCTTCCGCTCAAGGGGGCTTAAGGCAACGGCGATACGTTTTTCCATACGGTCCTTTTCCTCCGTATCTATGACCCTTGCCTCGGGATTAAAGCCATTGTCGCAGCTCAGAAACTCCATATAGGTGCACTCATCGTTTTCATCATAGACGGAGCGGTTAAGGGACATATAGGAGTTAAGGGGCATATGCTTCTGCCTATTTGCGGTTTTAATGGCGGTAATTATCTGCCTTGATATGCAAAGCTCCGCAAAGGAAAAAAAGTTTGCCTGCTTTTCGGGCTTAAAGTCCCGCACCGCCTTATACAGTCCTATCATGCCCTCCTGAATAATATCCTCCCTGTCGGCGCCTATCATGAAATAGCTGCGGGTCTTGATGCGCACAAGCCCCTTGTACTTTTCAATAATGTATTCAAGGGCAAGGTTATCTCCCTTATGTATCAGCTCAATTACTTCCTCATCCCTGAGCTTTTTATACTTATCATAGTATTCGTTATTATTTACATCCAATTATTTTTTCCTCCTAAGCTCCTCCAGCCACCTGGCGGCTTCGGCATCCAGATTATCAAAAAGCATATTGTTTTTGACAGGCTTAAGGGAATTGATATGCTCCTTAATCCTCTTGTCGGCGGCTTTGACCTCATTTTGCAAGTCCTTTGCGGATATTCTCTCGGCTCCCTTGCCTATAATTATCACCTGCTCAAGATAGTCGGAGGTGGCAACACGCACCTTGTATTCCTTTGAAAGGACTGCGGCGGTCTTTTCTATATAGTTGTCCGCCGTTTCCGCCTCCTTGGTATATACCACAAAAATATTGCCGTCCTTTTCGATGCTGCCCTTGCTGCCCTTCACCAGATAGGCGTCAAACACAACTATAAGATTAAAGCCCCTTGCTCCCTGAAAGTTTTTCAGTATATGTATAAGCCTGTCCCTTGCCAAATCAAGGCTTTCATCCGCAAGCTCCTTAAGCTCCTGCCATGCAAAGATAATATTGTAGCCGTCCACAAGCAAATATTCATTGCTCAAATCAATCACCCGACCCGCTGAAATTCCTGCGCCTTACAACCTCATACATAATAAGGGCGGCGGAAACGGAGGCATTAAGGGAAGAGATTTTGCCGTACATGGGAATACCCACGCTGAAATCGCACTTTTCCCTGACCAGACGGCTTACACCCTTGCCCTCGTTGCCGATGACCACCGCAACAGCGCCGTTTAAGGGTGCGCCGAAGTAGGGCTGTCCATCCATATCCGCACAGGCAACCCAGATATTCTCCCTTTGCAGCTCCTCAACGGTTCTTGCAATATTGGTGACCCTTGCCACGGGCACGTACTCCGCCGCACCTGCGGAGGTCTTGCTGACAATGGCATTGACCCCTACAGCCCTGCGCTTGGGTATAATGACCCCGTGTGCTCCGCAGGCGTCCGCCGTCCTGATTACCGCACCCAGATTATGTGGGTCCGTAATCTCATCAAGAATTATAATAAAGGGATCCTCACCCTTATTACGTGCATTGCTGATTATATCCTCAACCTCGCAGTATTCATAGGCAGGGCACAGGGCAATAACACCCTGACAGTTGCTTGCGGAGGACATATGTTCAAGCTTGACCTTGTCCACCTCCTGAACCACAATGCCCTTTTCCCTTGCCTTTGCGGCAATAACCTTAAGGGTGCCCTCAACCTCGCCTTTTTTCAAAAATATCTTGTCAATGGGTCTGTCGTGATTAAGTGCCTCCATAACGGCATTTCTGCCCTCAAGACGAAGGCTGTCCTCAAAGGCTTCAAAGCCCCTGCTTTCGCCCCTCTTTTTTTCGGGTACCTTTCTGTTTTTCATTCTAACACCTCACCGCCTATACACAGTTCATAAAGTTCGCTTATCCTGTCATTATCCCTTTTCAGATACAAATATCCGAAAAGCGCCTCCATACCCGTTGCCCGTCTGTAATCGGTAATGCTCTGATTTTTTGCGGAGGTATGGCTTTTGGCATTTCTGCCACGCTTGTAAACCGCAGTTTCCTCTTCCGTAAGCCTGTCCCGTATCTTCTCATAGGCAGCGGACTGAGCCGCCGCATTTACGATTTTTCTCGCCCGCCTGTCAAGTACGTTTACGGGAGCATTGCCCCGGCTTATGATATACTGCCTTGTCAATATGTCATAAACCGCATCGCCTATATAGGCAAGCACAAGGGGGGAATACTCCTCAGGCTTTTTTATGTTATCCTCACCCGTTATATCAAACATATCACATCACCGACCAGCGCACGCCCGCTCTTGTATCCTCTATGGCAATACCCATATCCGCAAGCTGCGCCCTGATTTCATCAGCTCTGGCGTAATCCTTGTTCTTCTTGGCTGCGGTACGCTCCGCAATAAGCGCCTCAATCTTCTCCACGTCAACCTCAGCCTGCTTTTCTTCAAGCTTAATACCCAGAATGTCGCAAAGGGACTTAAACTCCTTGTAAACAGCCTCCACAAGCTCCTTGGAGGAACCGTCGTTCAGATTGATGTTTGCAAACTTAACCAAATCAAAAATAGCGGTAATGGCGTCGGCGGTATTAAAATCATCATCCATAGCCGCCTCAAACTGTGCCCTGAACTTGTCGCACTGCTCAGCAAGCTGCTTTTCATCCTCGGTCATACTGCCCTGAGCCTTAGCAAGCAAAAACTCAAGATTTTTTCCGCAGGTTTTGATTCTGTCAAGACCGTTGCCCGCCGCCTGCATCAGCTCCCTGGAAAAGTTGATGGGACTTCTGTAATGTCCGCTCAGGATAAAGAAACGCACCACATCATAGGGCACCTCCGCAACAATATCCCTCAGGGTAAAGAAGTTGCCCTTGGACTTGCTCATCTTTTCATTGTCCACATTGATAAAGCCGTTGTG
>CALWRD010000157.1 GCA_944383875.1 uncultured Clostridia bacterium
CAGGAACAGGCAGGATGACATCGGCAGTGTGGTTTGAGGGCGAAAAACTTGCCAAACTTATTAACGATTATTACCACAGTGAAGTAATTGATAAAAACAGGAACGTTGGAAGGGATTTAAAGGATCTGCGCTTTGATATAATGGCGAATTTAAGGGTGGATGAGTATAAAGGCAACAGAAGGGCGAAACTTTATATAAAGGATATGTGCATTTCAACTGCATAATAAATAGTTAGGTACCTTGACATAGGCTTATGGCAATGCTATAATGCACTTATCAAGGTACCTAATTTTTTTGGAGGGACAGGTTATGGAAAATAATGAGCTGCTGCAGCTTATGGAAAGATGCGGGCACTTCCTCTATCACCGCAGGGGCGGCAAAAGAGGGCAGATACGGATATTGAACCTTATTGCGAGTCGTGGAGCTGTCACGCAGAAGGAACTTTTGCAGTATCTGCCCATAAAATCAGGCTCCGTCAGTGAAACTGTCAGCAAACTTGAGGCTCAGGGCTTTATTGTAAAGGAAAGAGACAAGCAGGATAAGCGTAAAATAAATATTATTCTGACTCCGAAGGGAAGGGATTTTCTTAATACACAGCTTGCTATTAATGCAGAGCAGGAAAAGGTGCTTTTTACCTCATTAAGTGAAGAGGAAAAGGCGGTTTTGATCGGGCTTCTTACAAAGCTGTTTGAGGATTGGAAAGGCAAGTTTGACAGTGATTTATTTAATCACGGGAGGGGGACCGGCAATGTTTAAATTATTGAAAAAATATTGGTTTTTTGCCCTGCTTTCTCCGATTTTTATGTTCGGAGAGGTGGCAATGGATCTGATTCAGCCTAAAATGATGCGGATAATTGTTGATGAGGGTGTTTTGGGACTGAGTAATAATAATATCGGTGATCTTGGACTTATTGCGAGTATCGGTATCAGGATGATTATAGTTGTTATTCTGGGAGGAATTTCCGGTGTTCTGTCGGGAGTATTTGCCAACTTATTCAGTCAGCAATGGGGTAATGAAATTCGCAAGGCGTGCTTCGAAAGGGTTATGAGTTTTTCCTTTCAACAGACGGATAAGTTTTCAACGGGTTCCCTTGTTACAAGAATTACCAATGATGTAACTCAGGTTCAAAATCTTGCCACGCAGACAGTCAGAGGCTTTGTTCGCACTACCCTGCTGTTTTTCGGCGGAATTTACTGTGTGACCTCCCTTGATTTAAAGTTTGGCGTTGTGCTTGCCTGCTCCCTGCCCTTTGTGGTATGCGGAGTTGTGTTTTTTATTGCCAAGGCTACCCCCTTTTTTGATGTGCTGCAAAGGAAACTTGACAGGGTCAACAGTGTTGTACAGGAAAATGTTGCGGGAGCAAGGGTAGTTAAAGCATATGTTAAGGAGGATTACGAAAGGAATCGCTTCGGCAAGGCAAACAAGGAACTTGTGGATACTCAGCTCAGGGTTTTAAAGCTGTTTGCATTTATGACACCCCTTGCAAATCTGGTGCTTAACATAGTTGTTGTGGTAATAATCAAGCTGGGCGCTGTTGAGGTGGAAGCCGGAAATACAACTCCCGGCAGCGTAATGGCGTCTATTACATATCTTTCACAGATAATGCACTCAGTATTGATGCTTGCAATGATCTTCCAGACCGTATCAAGGGGTAAGGCATCGGCAAACAGACTTAATGAAATTTTGGTTACCGAACCGGCAATAGCTGACGGAAGTTTTGACGGAGATACCGATTTAAAAGGGAAGATTGAGTTTAAAAACGTTTCCTTTGCCTATCCCCAAGGAAATGGGGAACCGGTGCTTAAGGATATCAATCTTACAATCAACCAGGGAGAAACCTTTGGTATTTTGGGAGCAACAGGCTGCGGCAAGTCAAGCCTTGTCAACTTAATTCCAAGGTTTTACGACGCTACAAAGGGAGATATACTTGTAGACGGAGTTAATGTCAAGGATTACAAGCTTAAAAATTTAAGAGATAAGATAGCTATAGCTTTGCAGAAAAGCGAACTTTTCAATACAAGCATAAAAGAGAATATTATATGGGGCAGACCGAATGCTGCGGATGCGGAAATTAAAACTGCCTGTGACAATGCTCAGGCAAGTGAATTTATAAACGTACGTCCGGAAGGTTATGACTCAATCGTTGCAGAAGGTGGTATGAGCCTTTCGGGAGGACAAAAGCAAAGGATTGCAATCAGCAGGGCGCTTTTGAAAAATTCAGAGATACTAATTTTTGACGATTCAACAAGTGCTTTGGATTTAAAGACGGAGGCAAGGCTTTATAATGCCCTTAAGCGTGATTATAAAGGCGTTACCAAGATAATCATAGCCCAGCGGATTGCCTCGGTTATGCAGGCGGACAGGATTGCGGTAATGGAAAACGGGCAAATTGAAGCCTGCGATACCCATTCAAACCTTCTGAAAACAAGTGAAATATACAGGGATATTTACGATTCTCAGCTGAAGGACGGGGGTGAGCTTTATGAGTAATGAAAACAAACCTAAGGTCAATATGCGCATAACGGGTATGCGGGGTCCCCGAAATTACAGTGCCGTGGAAAAGCCAAAGGAAGGCAAAAAGACGCTGATGAAGCTGCTGCAATATTTTTCAAAGGAGTTAAATCAGGTGATTTTGCTTATCGGGGTGGTGATTGTTGTTGTGCTCTGTTCGGTTTTTGCTCCGAGCATGCAGAGTAAGGCTGTTGATACCATTGCCGCAGGCGAGTTTGACAGGCTTTCCGGTGTTTTAATCGGTATGATTTTCCTTTATGCACTTTCGTGTCTGGGTACGCTTTTTCAAAACCTTATCAGCGCAGTTTTAAGCCAGCGTATAGTTAAGCGTATGAGGGAGGATTTATTTGAAAAAATAGTTAATCTTCCGATAAAATATATTGATACTCATTCCCACGGTGATATAATGAGCCGTATGACAAATGATGTTGAAAACATATCCAACACAGTTTCCCAATCATTGGGTTCCCTTGTATCCGGAGTACTTACCATAATGGGTACTGTTGTAATTATGTTGTGGTATTGCTGGCAACTGGCTTTGCTTTCCTGTTCCACGGTTATTCTCACCGTGTTTGTGACCAAGTATCTGTCCAAGGTGATGAGAGGTTTTTTTGATAAAAGGCAGCTTATCTTAGGCGAACTTAACGGTATTGTTGAGGAAAAGGTGATGGGATATAAAACCGTGGTTGCCTATAACAGACAGCAGGCGGTTATTTCGGAGTTTGAAAAAAGCTCGGATGAGCTTACAAAAACCGGTATTATAGCTGAAGTTTTCGGCAGCTCTATGGGTCCTGTCATGAATGTTATCAACAATATAGGCTTTGTGATTATTGCTGTATTTGGCGGATATTTTGCGATTAACGGACTTATCACAATTGGTGTGGTTTCGGCTTTTATTGTTTATGCCAAGCAGTTTGGCAGACCTATTAATGAAATTGCACAGGTATACGGTCAGATACAGACGGCAATGGCAAGTGCCGAAAGAATATTTGCGGTTATGGATGAAAAGGGTGAAAACAAGGATGGCGCTGCCGATATGACAGAAGCCAGGGGAGTTATAGCCTTTAAAGATGTAAACTTTTCTTATGTGGAAGGAAAGCAGGTTCTTTATGATTTTAATCTTACCGTAAATGCAGGCAGTAAGGTTGCCCTTGTGGGGGCTACGGGCAGTGGAAAGACTACGGTGGTTAATCTGCTGATGAGGTTTTATGATGTGGACAACGGCGAGATTTTAATTGACGGTGTTAATATTAAGGATATAGCTATTGACGAGCTGCGCAGGAATACCGCTATAGTATTGCAGGATACAGTACTTTTCTCGGATACGATCAGGAATAATCTTAAGTATTCAAACCTTGATGCGACAGATGAGGAAATGTATGCGGCTGCCGAATTAAGCAACTGCCATGATATGATCAAACATTTTTCGGATAAGTATGATACTATGCTTACAGAGGGAGGTCAAAACCTGTCTCAGGGTCAAAGACAGCTTTTGTCAATAGGCAGAGCTTTTTTGGCAGATCCCAAAATTTTGATACTTGATGAGGCTACCTCAAGCGTAGATACAAGAACGGAAAAGCATATTCAGGACGCCATGGTCAATATTATGAAAGACCGAACCAGCCTGATTATTGCACACAGACTTTCAACCATCCGTGATGCGGATATGATAGTGGTGATGGATAAGGGCAGGATACAGGAAACGGGAAATCATACCGAGCTGCTTAAAAAGAAGGGTAAGTATTACGAGCTGTATATGGCTCAGTTTGAGGGTAACGCCACATAATCAGTAATTTATAATTGAGTCAGGATTTGCCGCCGTAAAAGTCATTTTATTTATGTAATAAAATAAGCTTCGGACATTTTTGCCCGAGGCTTATTTTAGCTTTCTTCAGCCTTTTTTCCGAGTATTTCCTGTTTGCAGTTAAATAATATGTCATTTGTTTCCATAACGGAAAGCTTTTTCGATATGGCATATATAAATACGGAGTCCCTTTTATCTCTGGGATCCAGCATAAGATATTTGCCAAGCCTGAGCAGTAATTGAAGTTCTGCATAGTTCAGCTCCATGGCTATGCCTATGGCAATATATACATCTCGGTTTCCTTTTCTTGTGCCGTTGAATATTTTGTATACATAGTCCCCAAGTCCGGAGCTTACCGAAACTTTGGATATTTTAAGCTTCCTTTCCTCCAGCAGTTTGTTTAAGTATTGATCTATTGTTATATTGAAATACTCGGACTTGTTTTCCTGAATAAAGCTTTCTATTTCATATGTATCTTTGATTTCATTTAATAGCTCATCAGTAGTTTTTTTCATTGCTATCGGCTCCTTTTTCATATATAATTATAGTATAAATTAATAACACTTTTAAGGAAGGAATGGATTATATGCTGTCCCCTACAGACCAATATAAATTATCGCTTTATAATGATAAAGAACTTTTGCACAGCAGCAAGAGCAGTGATATTTTTCTGGTTATATCTACCCTTACGGGCAAGTTGTATATAAAGCGTATTTATAAAGGCGTTAATATGACGCAGCTGTTTAATGCCATTAAAAATAAGCATATAAGAAATTCCCCCGAAATTTATGAAGTTTTTTATGATGACAGAGATACTGTCGTTATTGAGGAATATGTCATGGGTTATACATCGGACAGTATTACTCTTTCCAAGTCTGCTTTTTATAAAGTTATAATGCAGATATTTGACAGTGTTGAGGACTTGCACAGCATCGGTATTATTCATAGGGACATCAAGCCGGATAACATACTGATTACAAGCGAATACAAGGCTTATCTTATTGATTTTGGCATCTCAAGGTTCTATTCTGCCGGCGTAGGCAGTGATACAACCAAACTGGGAACTAAGGGTTTTGCCTCTCCCGAACAGTTTGGTTTTCAGCAGACGGATTTTCGCTCAGATATATATTCTCTGGGCAAAACAATGGACGCCTTTATAAAAGATAACAATATACATACTAATTTAAAGCCTGTTATATTAAAAGCAATCTCCTTTGATCCTGATAACCGGTATTCCGATGTTGTACGGCTAAGGCATGCTGTTGTTTTCAGAAGATATATGCCCGCTTTTGTATCATTTGCTTTGCTGGTTGTTGCTGTTGGCTGTATAGGAATTTACATTATGGAAGACTTATCCGAAAAGGTATCGGAACAGTCGGTTGAATTAACCACGGAAGAATTTTCCGAAATAACCACCGAGCCGATTACCGTTACAGAGTCAACCACGGTTGAATCTGCCACCCAAGCAACGGAACTGACCACAGCATATTTGCCTGACAGTTTTGTTAAGCTCCCCAATAAAATTGATACGGAATCTGCCGAGGGAAAATCCGAAAATGTTCTTAATACAAATACCGATACGGATTTTTTCAGCGGGATTGATATGCCCTCAGGTGTTGATTTTATGTCCCTGTTGGGCAATGAAACCTCTAAAACCTGTACTATACCTATTAACGATACCTATGTTACGGTAGAGTGCGTTAAGGCAGATAAGGGCGTAACCTTAAATCTCAGTGACAATCTTGGGCATACCGACAGCGCCTATCTTGCCTTCACAGATGAGGAACTCAGCAATACAGCATACAGTACCCACTCATTTAATGTATATGTTTATTTTTATGATTACAATGGGGACGGAGTTACCGAAATCCTTGTCAGCTTTACCGATGCCTGGCAGCGGAACGGCGAAGTTGTCGGTACCGTTGAAGAGGCAAATATTAAGTATGGCTGGGGAGGCAGTCCCTCTGTTAATTATAACATGGGTATGGCTATGCTTATAGAGCACACAGCTGAAAATGGTTTTTATATTTACCGGGAAATAATTATGCCGGAGGGTGACGACCGTTTGACAGCATATCAGGGTACGGGTGTTTTTATCTGTATGGAAAGCGGCTATCTTTATGAGCCGAAGGACGGCGTTATTGAGATGCGTTCCGCTGTTGCAGGGCAACCCTAATCCCCTTTAAGGCTATTATACATTTATTATGTACTTAATTCAAGTACATAATAAACATTTTTCTCTCATTTTTTTGGTATAATAATTTAATCATTTGCGGATATTTACCGGCTTTATTTATTTTTTTGCAATGTATTATATTGAAAATGAGGTTTTCTTATGACAGATAAAACTAAACATATAGGTCTGCGTTGCTCCGAAGAGGTGCTAAAAAAACTGAAATACCTCTCCGCATATGAGGGTCGTTCCATCAATGGGGAAATCCTCTATCTTATCAATCAGGCTATAAGGGATTTTGAAAGTAAAAACGGTACTATTTCCCTTGACAGTAACAAGGATTGAAAGACTGTATAAAGTTTTCCCCTGTGTTTGTGCACAGGGGAAGTATAGTTATTTATTGATTGTAATAAATTCTATATCAGGCTGTCTACGGCACTGCACCAGTCTTTTTTGCCGAATACGGAAAATTTGAATTCCTGATTTTGATTTGTAATCACGTAAAAGGTATTGGGAAATCCGGTACCGCTGCTTGCCACATCACTTAAATTTAATATAGCTGATTCTTTACCCACATTAAAGCCGTGTCCTTCAAATATCAGCCTTTGATTTGTCAGGTACAGTGTTCCTCCCGCACTTAGACCCAGGTTGCTTAAAAATGTGTTAAAAAATGTTGCTTTTCCTTCTTTTATAAGTCTTTCGTTTTCCTTTAATTTGGTTCTCATATTGTTTGCTCCTTATATTTTCTGCTCTCAACCCCAATATCCCTGTTTAACTGCTTACCTCTGTTGTATCC
>CALWRD010000158.1 GCA_944383875.1 uncultured Clostridia bacterium
ATACATACGCATAGATGATATGACCATGTCGAATACCGACGATATATCCTCCCGCAAGGATTTAAAGCTGGTACTTACAAACACGGGGGATAAAACCGTAAGCGAAATAAAGGCAGCCGTGGCGGAGTTTGACCGTGACAACAACAAGGTGGACGTAACCCCCCAGATATACATAGGCAAAAACATAAGGCTCGCCTCCTGCACCACTACGGAGCTTAAGCCCGGGGAAAGCCGAAGCTTTTCCTCCTCCGCCTTTCTGGAAAGCGAGTGCTTCCGCATTAACGCCATCGTAAGCGAGATAACCTTTTCCGACGGCACCGTGTGGAAAAACCCCTACGCCATTGACTGGCTGCTATGGTTTATGTAATGACGGAACAGGGATAAACACAGCATCAAACACATGAACACAGGTAACAAAATTACCTGCAAAGCACTTATTTACTAAGCTGAACACGGTAACACAGATACATTGTAAATACAGCCTTTATATATTATTACATACATCTTTATTTATATATTTATTATATTAAAAAAATAATATGTTGCTAGGTTCAGCCCTTTATTTATGGGGTTTTGGAAATTTAAGCCGTGTTTGCATCTGTGTTGCAGCTGTGTTCATCTGCATCTTTCTGTGTTTTAAATATAAAGGAGAAGTAAAATGAAGATAAGACTATTGACGGCGGCAATAGCCGCAAGCCTGCTGATGAGCACGGGAGTATACGCCTCAACGGTGGTGACCGCTCCCATTGACAGCAGACCCATAAGCACCGACTACTTAAATGACCTTGCCCTGCTGGGAGGCGACAAGGCGGTATACCCTGACAAGGATATAATGGATATGTTTCCAGCCGACGAAAGCCTTAACCGCTTTGCGGACAGCGGAGCGGTAAGGGAGAGCATATATAACCTGACAGGGGAAAACAATAGGGAGGACAATACGGTTATAATAAACACCTCCACCTACTTTACCTCGGGACTGGTGGGCAGCCGCATAGGCTCCTGCTACACCGACATAGACGCAGCCCTTGAGGATTTGCGCAAACTTGCCACAGATTATCCTCTGCCCTATTACTACGTAAACCTTACCACCCCCCGCTCACTTCCCGAAACAAGGTTCAATGACATATGGCGTGACAATGACAATATTACGGGTATCGGCTATTACTACCTACAGCACAATCCCGACTGTGAGGACTGCGACTACATAAAAGCCAATTTCAGCAAAATAACCCCCACCCAGCTTTTAATGGAGTATAGTTATGTATGCGGCAAGATGGACGAAGGCGTACCTCTTCAAGACTGGGAAAGGGACTTTTACAGGACGGTAAACAGCCGCTATATGAGCAAGGACCCCTACAGAACCTACCTTAACAACTATATAGAGCCATTTAAAAAGTCCGTGGAAATAATGAAGGGGCTTATTGAACTGAAAAAGGAAGGACTTATAGATGAGATAGTAATCAGCACCGACGACCTGCAGCTCCCCTCTTCCATCAGCTACTTTGCCTCACAAGACGCCCCATGGGTGCAGAAACAGGGTGGCTCGGCGGTTAAGTACAGCTTTGCCAGAACCTACTTTGAAACAGGCTCCACCTCAGTTATGGGCTGCATAGACGACTATGCGGGCAAGGAAGAGCGGTATCTGGCAATGGCAGGCAGAGGCAGGGAAATCAATGTGATTTACGGTACCGACGAGGTGCCTCAGCTTATATACGCCCGTGACCTTGTGCGCAGGACAGGCAAGGGGGCACGGATAAACCCCATATATAACATAAACTCCGCAGCGGTTGCGGCCTATGACGTAAACAACGCACAAAAGCTGACAAACGCCGCCATAAGCTTTACAAACGGCTATAAGGGCTATTTCGATAAGCAGACGGACCTTTACATATACTCCTATGCTTCAAGCACAAAGCCCGCCGACACGGTCAACAAAATGAAGGCGTCCCTTAAGAAGGGCAAAAACATTGCTCTGGTGGAGCTTTACGACAGCAAGACCCTGAACAACAGCAACAATGCGCTTTTTAAGCTGCTTACAGACGGCAGAGGCTTAAGCATAACGGACCTGAACGCCTACAGCGCATGGAATACCAACGGCAATGCAATAGGCTTAGGTGTGGCAGGTGCACAGGTATGCGCCATAGCCCGGGAAACCACCAACAGCCCGGCAACCTATGCGGCAAACAAGGTAAACGTACTGCTCCAACACGCCCTTGAGGACGGGGTATACACGGTACAGACCAAGAGGCTGCTGTCAAATGCGGGCTATAAGCCCACCACAGATGAGCTTGAGGAAAGCCCTAAGCTCAGGGAAAGCCTGCTTAACAACGACGTTGTATCGGTATTTGAAAACAGTACCGTTGACATAAAGGGCAAAACCTATGAGGTGACAAATATCAGCATAGACAAATGCGGTTTCCCCTGGGCACGTACCTTTGACTGTATACTGGACATAAACACCGAAGTGAAACTTAAATAAATGTACACAGATAAGTATAGGTTTTTGTAAAACCTATGGGTAAAACCTTTTTTTCGCTATCGCAACATAAATCTGCTATCTTTTGCTTTCCCTTAAATCCCACAAAGGGATTCCTACTTTTCTACGAGAAAAGTAGGCAAAAGCGCCACTAATTCCGAGGCGTGGAGCACGGCTTAGGGGCGGGAACGCCGCCCCTAAGAACCCACATTAAGCCCCTAGGGCATTTGCGCTGATTTTCTTAACGCCGCCTGTTTTATAGGCGGCTAAAAATCTTTGCAAATGCTTTTGTTAAGACTTTAGTTGGTTGTTTCTTGTTAGGTAGTTTTAGTTTGCCTGAAGTTTATATATCATTTTTTAGGAAAAAGGTTATTGTTAAGTTAGTTTATCCTGAATATTTACATAAAATGGTTAGCAATGGATAACTATTAGTCTTTTATTAGAGTTAAATTCAATAAAAACAACTTAGCTTATAATTTTTACCCTACTTACAGGTAAAGAAAACTACCTAACAATAACAACTAAACTTATAATTTAATGCCCCTCCTATCGGTAAAAGAAATCTACCTAACAAAAACAACCACTTAAAATTCCAACAAAAGCATTTGCCACAATTTTTAGCCGCCTATAAAACAGGCGGCGTTAAAAAAATTAAGGCAAATGCCTGAACGATGAAATGCGAAAAGCACTTTTGCTCCGCAAAAGCCAGCCTTACGGCTGTCCGCATTACTTTTTTGCGGTGCACAGGTTCTTAGGGGCGGCGTTCCCGCCCCTAAGCCGTGCTCCACGCCTCGGAATTAGTGGCGCTTTTGCTACTTTTCTCGTAGAAAAGTAGGAATCCAATTTGTGGGATTAAGGGAAAAATAAAAACAGCAAATTTATGTTGAAATAAAAAAATTTAAGTCTTAGGTTTTACCAAAACCTATACGCAGAAATTCCCCCGCCTTTATGACGAGGGAATTTTTAATTCAGCACAAAAGGTGCTCATGCACAAGAAAACCTTAATGCATTCCGTTTTCTCGGGCATGGCACCGGCATCAACACTATACTTTCCTGCACGGCAACAGACCATACTCACGCAATCAGCTCTTACCAACCCACTAAATAAGGCTAACACGAATATATCTTCAAACACTGTGCCGTCGGGGATAATTGATGACAACATACACATCACCCAAACAGACATAATGGCAAAGGAGCCGTGCCACAGCCTAAATCCCCAATAACGCCAAGTCCGAAGCCGTGCAAAATTCCGACAGCAATGTTGATAAATTTATTTTATATCAGTTTCAATTTTTTTTCAATAATTGACATCAAATTTACAACAATAAAATATTTTGTACACTAATCTTAAGACAAAAATCCTATGTATTATAAGCTCTTACTTAATAAGTGACTTTATCTTAACAAACAATCTCTCTATAAAGAAAGCAAAGACAAATACAAGGAAGATGGCAATACCTGCCACGCCGTACTGGTAACCCTGAATATTGCTTGAAATGACATAGCCTATACCACCTGCACCTACCATACCCAGAATAGCGCACTCGGAGAAGTTAATTTCAAAACGCATACCCGTCCACGCAATAAGCTGTGAAAAGGCGGCGGGCAAAACCGCATTGGTAAATACAGATACCTTGGAGGCACCGGTAACCTCAAGGGCTTCAATGGTTTCCGTTGATATATCCTCAAAGCTCTGGGAAAAGGACTTTGTAAAAAACGCCGTGGTATGTACGCAAAGCCCCGCAATACCCGCAGAGGGACCAAAACCCATACATACCAGCATAAGCAGCACCCATACGGGGGTGGGCACAGCCCTTAAAAAGGTAAAGAAGGACTTGACCGTAACCGAAAGAATATGTATCCTGAATATGTTTTCAGCGGCAATCATACCGAAAAACAGACCCAGAACCATACTGTATATGGTGGAAAGTACAGCTATGGAAACCGTTTCCATAAAAGCCTCCCCAACCAGATCCATCATACCGAAATCAAAGTGTGCAAGCTTGAAAAACACCTCTCCGACAGAGGGCACCCTTGAAAGGAGCTTAAGCCAGTCCACATCAAGATAGGCAAAGCTCAGCACAGCGCAGACAGCCGTACCCGCAAAGAAGTACACAAGGCTCATATTTTTGTCCTTGCAGCATACGGATATTTTTCCCTTTTTGTTATACCTCAGCCCCTCCGCAGTCTGCTTGGGCATAGGCATAGATATTTCCTCCGTTATCATTTGGTAATCTCCCTTCTCAGCCTGTTTGTAAACAAATCCACAACTATAACCATAAAGGCAATTATCAGTATTATTCCAAAGGCAGTGTTGTACTTAAAGCTCTTCAGATAGGAGAAAAGCACAAGACCGATGCCGCCGCCTCCTACCATACCCACTATGGTGGACGCCCTTATATTTACCTCAAAGCAGTAAAGAAACCATGATACAAAGCCGTTTATGCAGGCGGGCAGGATGCCGTTGATTACCCTCTGAGGAAAGGTGGCGCCCACGGTAAGGAGGCTTTCCACACAGTCCCTTGAAACCTCATCCATAGTCTCCACAAAGGCTCTGACCATAAAGGCAAAGCTTGTAATAAGCAGTGCGGCAAAGGCTACTCCCGTACCTATACCCAGTGAGGAAAAGAGTATAAAAGCCCAGACCAAGGCGGGGATGTTCCTCAGAAAGGTGGCAAAGCCCCTGACTACCTTGGCAAAGGCAGGGAAGGGGGATATGTACTCACTGCCGAAAAGGGACACGAAAAAGGCAAGTATCCCCCCAACGGTGGTAGCCGCAACCGCCATGGCAACGGTGGTAATCACACTCTGCACTATGTTCACCAGCTCACTGCCTCCCGGCAGCTTGGGAGGAAGAAAGTCCTCCGTCAGAAACTGCCAGAAGGTATCCGCCTCGGTAAAAAGCTGCAATATGCTGAACTCCGTTACATAGGTGCTCACTGCCCAAACGGCTGCAATTACCGCTCCGAAAATAAGATACATACGTTTTTCCCTTTTGCCCATAAGCTCGATTTTACCTTGCACCTTCACTACCTCCAAGCATTAAGTCCTCAAGTCCCCTGCCGTATATCTTCTCTATGGTGGCGTTGTCCAGCTCATCGGGAGTGCCGTCAAAGAGGATTTTTCCCTTGCTTAAGCCTATTATCCTTGTGGAATACTTTTTGGCAACGTCCACCTGATGAAGGTTGACTATGCAGGCAATGTTCCGCCTTTTAATCATATCGTAAAGCATATCCATAATAACCTTTGCACTGGAGGGGTCAAGGGAAGCAATAGGCTCATCACAAAGCAGCAGCTTGGGGTTCTGCATTATGGCTCTGGCTATGCCCACCCTCTGCTTCTGACCGCCGGAAAGGTCCGAGGCACGGTTGTACACAAAGTCCTCCAGACCCAGCTCCTCCAGTATCTCCACCGCCTTGTGCTTATCCTCTTCGCTGTAGCGACCCAGTATCCCCTTAAGTCCCGACATATATCCAAGCCTGCCGTGGAGCACGTTCTGTATGACGGAAAGGCGGTAAACAAGGTTATAGTTCTGAAACACAATACCTATTTTCCGACGGCAAAGCCTTAACGCCCTGCCCTTTTTGTCGGAAATTGTTTCTCCGTCAAGGTATATCTCACCTTCCGTAAGGGGAATAAGCTTGTTGATGGAGCGCAGGAAGGTTGACTTTCCCGAACCTGAGGGACCTATGACGGACACAAACTCACCCTGATTGATTTCAAGGGATACATTGTCCAGCGCCCTTGTATCACCGCTGTAGCATTTAACCACCTTGTCAAATTTCAAAAGACATTCCATAGTATTACTCCTCACTGTTAAGCAAGTCATTCAGCTCGATAATAGCTTGATAGTCGCTTAAATCCGACTCTACAAAGCGTGCATCGGGATTTTTGATAACCTTGTCGAAATATTCCTCATTGTCATAATTGATAAGGAAGTCCTGAAGCTGCTGCTTAAGCTCAGGGTCCAAATCCCCACGTACCACCATACCTTCCGCAGGTATATCTCCCGAGGTATGTATTATCTTAATATCCTCCTCATTTACATTGCCGTTTTCAATCTCCGAGGCAAGTATCTGGTCGGATATGGGAGCAACATCCACATCACCCATAGCCACAGCCTGTAAACCTGCCTGATGCTTGCCCGAATAGCTTGCCGCCTCGAAAAACTCACCGTTTGTATGGAGCATTTCGGAGGTCAGGTTTTCATCCGGGAAGGCATTGATTATTTCCGCAGTGGGGATAAGGTTGCCGGAGGTGGAATCAGGGTCAACAAAGGCTATTGTCTTGCCCTTTATATCCGTAATGGAATTAATGTCCTCATTTGCGCTGTTGGTCACAAGAAGGGAATGGTATATAGCCTGGGACTTGTCGCCGAAGTCAGCCTTCATGGCTATAGGCTCAACCCCCGCCCTTTCATTGCCCAAGGCAATGGCAAGGGGTCCCATATAAGCAAGGTCAGCCTTGCCTGTCCTGAGCGCCTCAATAATGGCATTGTAATCCGTTGCCTGAATTTCCTCCACTTCCATGCCAAGCTCCGCCTTAAGGTCCTCCGCAAGTCCGTTTCTTGCGTCTACGCTTTGCTCCGTTGATTCATTCGGAGCATAGGCAACAGTAAGTGTGTTTTCCTCGTCACTTGAGCCGCAGCCTGCGGATACAGCCGTCATGGCTAAAGTCAATGTCAGTGCGGCAGCCTTTACTAATCTTTTCATGTTGTCCTCCTTAAAAAATTGAGTTTAATATTTTAACAATAGTTTCCTCGGTTAAATCAACGGGATTGTTGTCAATCCTGCCCTTTGTTTTGCAGGACATGGACAGCAGTGGGAAGTCTCCCCTTTCCGCCCCCCAGCGGCTTATGCCGTGGGGTATGCCCGCAAGGTCAAGTATCCCGTTTATCTTTTCCTCCAGTGCCTCCACGGAAGCCACGCCGTAGGCAGCAAACAGTGGGCGCATATCTTCCACCGCCGCCATATTTACAGCCATAACAGGGGCTATAAGCATACTGACCGCAACACCGTGAGGTATTCCGTACTTTAAGGTAAGGGGGTAGGACAGGGAGTGGCAGGCTGTTGTCTTGGTATTGCTGAAGGCAAGTCCCGCAAGGAGACTGCCCTGCGCCATACAGTCATGTGCCTGAGCATTTTTCTCCTTGTCAAACAAATCCTCGATATTATCCATTATTATTGATATTGCTTTAAGGGCATAGGTTCTTGAAACAAGGTTGCTTGCCTTAGCCCAGTAAGCCTCGGTGGCGTGAGCCGCCGCATCAAGTGCGGAGGAAACCGCAAGGGATGGGGGCATGGTGGAGGCAAACTGTGGATCCACCAGCGCCCCGTAGGCATAGTTATTATGACTTTCAAGGGAAAGCTTGCCCTTTTCAACAGTGTTCCAGACGGTAGCCCAGCAGGTAACCTCGCTGCCCGTACCTGCGGTGGTGGGAACACCTATCCACTTGGCAGTGGGAGCAGTAAAGCGCTTTTCCTTAATGCCACTGCGCACCTCTTCCTCGGAGCTGAGTTCATTGCCGTAAAGGCAGCAAAGGGACTTTGCCATATCCATTACGCTGCCGCCTCCCAGGGCTATTACAAGGTCAAAGCCCTCATCCTTGGTACTTGTATACAGGTTGTATAAGTCTCCGGTATCGGGATTTGACCTGTCAAAAACAAGGGTTTTAAACTCCGTTTCCCTGCTCTCGGCAACAGCCGCCTTAAGGTCCGCATTTTCGCATACACATTCATTCCACACAAGAAGCAGTGCCTTTTTTGCCTTAAGCTCTTTAATAAAGCTGCTTAAGCCCTTTACCGCACCCCGACCCTGCAGGGTCTTTACGGGATTGTAAAAGCGGTTCATTACTTTTCCTCCCCCATAATTTTATTTATTTCTTCTATTAAAGCGGGAAGTTCCGACATATTGTCGATTACAAAGTCCGCACCTGCTGCAAGGTAATTTTCCCTTGCCCTTTTGTAAAGCTCCGAAAGCTCAGCCTCACTTAAGGCGGATACCTCTTCCTTGGAAAGTCCCAGCTCGCTTGAACCGTCGATAACTCCTACGCTCCATGCTCCGCCGTTTTTACCCTCCAGAATATCCATAACCGTATCCCCAACTTTAACCACGGACTTTACGGGATATATGCCGAATTTTCTCATATTTTCGTAGAGCATAAAGGGTGCCGGTCTGCCGCTGCCCACCATTTCCGGGGTAACAACATAGTCCGGCTTGTAACCCATAGCCTCCGCACGGGGAATAACATTTTCCATCATTGCCCCGGTGTAGCCTGTGGTGGAACCGATATGTATGCCCATTGACCTGAGCTTGTCCACCGCATCCGCAACCCCTTCAATAGGCTGGGAAAATTCCGCAACCACACTTGCCAGACGCTCTTCAAAGTCCTCATAAAGGGCGTCAATGTCCTCCTCATTCCACTGCCTTGAGTATTTCTCAAGCCATATTTTGCTTGCATGCTCCGTCTTGAGCAGCTCACGTATATGGTCCTTTTTCTCCATACCCATGGGCTTAAGTATTTCTTCCTTGGTGAGCTTAATGCCCTTGTCGGCAAATACCCTGTCAAAAACCACATATGGCGCCATACAGCCATAGTCAACGGTGGTGCCCGCCCAGTCAAACACAACTGATTTTACTTTGTTATCTTTCATATTTATCTCCTTATTGTTTGCGTTGTTTTGCAATATTTTTCTTGTTTATAGCCCTATTATAATTGCAAATAACCGCAACAACAAGCAAAATACGGTAAAATAATTCCACCTAATTCAAAATCTTTGTAAACTTTAACTCATATTTTTTTAAACTCTCCCCCTTGCCATATTTCGGGCATACTCAGAACTTTTCAGCAAAGCTGAAAAGTCGGCTTCGCCGCCCGAATTGCTCTCTTTCGGTTCACAAAAAAACTGCCGCCCGCATAAACAGGCAGCAGCCCATATTTTCAGCCCTCACAAGGCATTTTAAAACTGTTCTTTTACATAATTCAAAAAGGATACCCATCAGATTGTTATGCCCCAATAAAATACAATTGCTTATTGTAAGACGCTTGTCTTCCCGACTCAACACTAAATCAGCTCCGCACCCCTACGGACAAGTTCCTGACGTTTTTCCTCCGACGCCTGATTATCGGTCACAAGCAGATCCACCCTTTCAAGCCCAAAGATGCATTTTTTTGCCACATTACCGAATTTACTGCTGTCCATAACCGCAACTGAGCGTCTGGTATTATTGACAGCAGTCTGCATAATAGGTATTTCCTTAAGGCGGAAATCCGTATAGCCCCGATCGGCACTCACCGCATTGACGGAAAGGAAAACCGTGTCGAAATAATAGGAAGCAAGTTCCCTTTCGCAGACGGAGCCGAAGGTGGACTTTTCCTCCTTATCAAGTGAGCCTCCCAGAACAATAACATCCATACTCGCCTGCATCATAAGCACGGCGGCGGCAGCCATATTATTGGTGACCACGGTACACTTGAGGGAATGTTCCGCAAGCTCCTGAGCAAAAATAGTGTTGGTGGTGCCGGAATTTAAGAAAATAATGTCATTTTCCCCCACCAGCCTCACCGCCTTTGCAGCCGCCTCCCTTTTCAGTTCGATATTAATAACCTCTCTGCCGGTGAAGGCGGAAAACCGCTCCATTTTATCCGGCAGACATGCGCCGCCCCTTATACAGCAGAGCAAACCTTCCTTTTCCATGGACTTTACGTCACGCCTGATGGTATCCATGGAAACCCCCAGCTCCGCAACAAGCTCCGACAGTTTAACCACCGACTTAAGCTCAAGCCGCCGTAAAATTTCCGCCTTTCTTTCCTCATAAAGCACAAGCAACACTCCCGTAAACATCATTATATATAAAACTACCATTTTTAGGCAATCCGGTCAAGTAAAATTTAGGTCAAGGAGGGCACAAAAAATTTACATTGCCCAAAATTCACCACTGCGGATTAATTTTACGGGATGGGGGATTGACAAATACAAGCGGGAGGTTTATAATGACAATATGGGTTAGCAAAAGCTAACCATTTTAACCGCAACTAGGTTAGCTACGGCTAACCAACAGCAATATTTTTATGGAAAGAAGGTTAAGGAAATGAGTAAAATTGCAGTTGTTTACTGGAGCGGAACAGGCAACACCGAGGCAATGGCAAACAAGGTTGCAGAGGGCGCACAGGCTGCCGGCGCAGAGATAAGTATGTACACAGCCGGGGAATTTGCGC
This sequence comes from uncultured Clostridia bacterium, assembly GCA_944383875.1. Lineage (GTDB taxonomy): Bacteria > Bacillota > Clostridia > Lachnospirales > CAG-274 > CALWRD01. The sequence goes on from CALWRD010000158.1 coordinate 10,698, forward strand.
CGGATATGATGGATGACTTTGACGCCGTTGCCTTCGGCTGCCCTGCCATGGGTGCTGAAGTGCTGGAAGAAAGCGAGTTTGAGCCTATGTTTTCGGCTTGCGAGGCTAAGCTTAAGGGCAAGAAGATTGCCCTGTTCGGCTCCTACGGTTGGGGCGACGGTGAGTGGATGCGCAACTGGGAAGAAAGCTGCAAAAATTCAGGCGCTGTGCTTGCTTGCGAAAGCGTAATTTGCAACGATGCTCCCGACGGGGAGGCAGAAGCAGGCTGCGAGGCACTTGGCAAGGCACTTGCATAAACTACATATGAAATGAGGCGAAGCCATGAGTACAGCTATTATATGCGCAATATTGGTTGTAATATGCGTTTTTTCCGTTAAAAGCTATGCAAAAAAACTTACAAAAGGCTGCTGCGGCTCCGGAGGAGACACTGTCAAGCGTATACGTCCAAAAGATAAAACCCTGTCGGATTACTCACACTGTTACCATATCAGCATAGATGGTATGTCTTGTAAAAACTGTGCAATAAGGGTAGAAAATGCCTTTAACCGCACAGAGGGACTGTATGCTAAGGTCAACCTGGGCAAAGCAGAAGCAGAGCTGTATTCCAAAGAGGAACTTTCGGAGGAAGTAATAAGGAAAACAATAGCTAAAGCAGGCTATAAAGCCACAAAAATTTCAAAGGATAATTAAAATCGGGGCGGCAATGCATATTTGTGTTAGCCGCCCCCGACTGTTTTCCCTGTCTAAAGCACCCTATATACATCCCTATGTAATACCAAAGCCACCGCAATCCTTCGGATTTCTCATTTTTAGGGCATATTTATATATCATATACAATCCCTGTGTCTTCACAGGCTGTTATTTCCGCTATGTAAAGCCACCTCCCGAAAAAATATCATTGTATTTCCTATCATAATAGTGTAAAATATAATCAAGTACGGGGATATATCCAAGGGGAAATCTTATTATAATGAGCGGAGCATTCCGTTCGTTTTTATCGTATTTTGGAGGTGCTTTGATGAAAATTTCTACTAAGGGACGTTATGCATTAAGGCTTATGCTGGATCTTGCAATGCATAACAGCGGGGAATACATACCCCTTAAGACCGTCAGCGAAAGGCAGGAAGTGTCCGTAAAATATCTGGAGCAGATAATAAATATACTGGTTAAGGCGGGATATGTGCGTGGTGTACGTGGCTCAAAGGGTGGCTATAAGCTTTCCGCCAAGCCGGAGGAATACACCGTGGGGATGATACTGCGGCTTACGGAAGGCAGCCTTGCCCCCGTTGCCTGTCTTGAAGATAAGGAAAACACCTGTCCACGGGCTGCGGACTGCATAACCCTACCCCTGTGGAAAAGGGTTGCGGAGGCAGTTAATTCCGTGGTGGACAATACTACCCTTGCGGATCTGATAGCCGACCATGAAACCGGCGGGGATTATGTTATATAAGCCCTGTCAGACCGTAAAAATGCTGCTGCGGATTTTACTTATCTCGCAGCAGCATTTGCTTTATGAATTTATTAAAACCCATATCATATCTCATAACCATTAGCCTTAAGTATCTGCCTTATTTCCTCCTCACTTAAGCCTGATAAGCCCTTCATGGTTTCAATGTCCAAATTCATTTTATAGGCATTAATAACAGTTCTTTCCTTTTCCTTGGTTGCCCCTTTCTTTAATCCCTGCTCAATACCCTGTTCAATACCCTGTTCAATACCCTGTTCAATACCTCGTTCCAGGATACCCTCGCTTAAGTTACACATACCGGACACCTCGCTTTCCAAATCAGTATCAATTCTGAGATAAAAAACGGCGCTCCTTTCGGAACGCCGTTTGCTTTGTTATTAGAAATTGTCAACTACGTTGTAGCCCTTTGCCTGATCAGCAGTTACGTTTGTAAACTTAGCAGCGTTAATACCACCGCTTGCTGTAATTACATCAGCATTATTAAGGGCATTGATTTCAATTTCAGGCTTTGTATAAATTTTCATCTTCCTCAATCCTCCTTAATTACTGAGCTGAAACAGTCTGATCAGCATAGCTTGTTGGGCTGTTTAACTGTACTTCAAAAGTACCCATGGATACCTTGCTCTGTGTTCCCTCGTTACCTGCTTCGTCAGTACTTGTATCTGCAAGAACTTCAACTGTAACCGCATCAGCATTACCGCTGTTGCTTGTTATTCTTACAGGGAAAGCATAGTTAACATTATCAGTTGTGGAATACTCTGTTACCTGTACAGCGTCACTGTCGCCAACCTTTACATAAAGTGCCTGAATCCAGTAAGGTAATGCATTTGAATCAATGTTGATGTTGAATGCACCAAAGCATGCATTAAGCTTATCTGCAGTACCATCAATCTCTACATCAGAGTTAACAGATGATTCACCACGTCCCAATGCAGGTTCAAACAGCTCAAAGTTCAGCTGATCTAATGTAACATCGTCAATGACAGTAAAACAGAAATATGTTTCTGGACCATTGTCTACACTGGCTGCAACAGCAGAATACCATGCACTTACAACCTGTCCCTCTGTTGGTTCGTTGGTTCCTAAAGTACCGGTTGCAGTAAACCTGTTGCCTCTCCATGTACCGATAGGATCAATAGCACAAATATATTCATAATTAGCATCTGTCTGAAGATAAGTATCCAGTCCATAGCTGAAAATAGCAGACTCTTCACCTGGAGTAAGATCAGAATAAGCAATACCAAAATCCAATACACTTGTATCATAATCCATTCTTACGGCAAAGTCAGTAACAGTAGAAGTGTCTGTAGTATAATCCACAGGAACCAATATTTTTTGTCCTGCTGTTAAATTGGTAACCTCTTCACCTGATTCCAAATCAATAGGTGTACCAACAACAAAATTATCGCCATCTGCCGCAAAAACAACAGTGGAAGCACTTAAAATCATAGCAAGACCAACTGCCATACCTATAATTTTATTTAATTTCATCGCCATGATTCTCCTTTTTATAAGATTATTTTATTGCGCTTGTTCAACTGGGAATGATGTAATATATCCAAGTACGTGCTGAGCTATTAAACTAGCATCACCCATATCTATCGTACCGTTACCATTAACATCTCCTACGACAATTTGAGTTTCGGTAAAATCAATATATTCCAAAACATTCTGCGCAATTAAACTAGCATCACCGGCATCAATTACACCATTAAAGTTTGTATCACCATAAATGAAATCAGCCAAATCTATACTACCGCTTGCCACAGTAAATGTACCGTCTTCCGCAATAGTACCATCATTTGAAAGCTGAGTAACAGCTACGGTAACAGGAATATTAGCACTTGCATCAGCGTCAACAGCAAACTCAACCATTGCAAGGTCAGTAGCTTCGGTAACGCTTACAGGCTGAGCAGAAGCCC
>CALWRD010000159.1 GCA_944383875.1 uncultured Clostridia bacterium
GGCTGAGCCTTTGTAAGCGTACCCGTCTTATCAAAAACAATGGTAGTTGCCTCCGCAAGAGCTTCAAGATACTTGCCTCCCTTTACAGTAATATGATGAGTGCTTGCTTCCCTTATGGCAGAAAGAACAGTTATTGGCATAGCCAGTTTTAGCGCACATGAAAAATCAACCATCAGCACCGACAGTGTCCTTGTAATATTTCTTGTTAAAAGCCACGTAAGTCCCATTCCCATAAAGGTATACGGAACTAATTTGTCTGCAAGATGTGATGCTTTGCTTTCAGCCGATGACTTGAGTTTTTCGGAATCCTCAATCATTGTGATTATCTTTTCATAACGTGTAGAACCTGTTATCTCCTTAACCCGGATTGTAATTTCACCTTCTTCGACCACAGTACCGGCATATGCATAGCCGTCAACACATTTACGCACCGGAAGTCCTTCGCCGGTAAGTGAGGTCTGATTTACCATTGCCTCTCCATCAACCACTATACCGTCAAAGGGTATTACCGTACCCATATGAACCACAACATAATCACCCTGTTTAATTTCTCTTACATCCACAAGCATCTCACTATCATTTTTCTTAAGCCAAACTTTACTGACATTAAGTGACATGCTCCTTGCAAGATCTCCAACAGACTTTTTATGTGTCCATTCTTCAAGTATTTCACCTATTTCCAAAAGAAACATAACCGAACTTGCAGTAGTAAAGTCTCTTCGCAAAACCGATACTCCTATTGCAGTAGCGTCCAGAACAGGAACTTCAATTTTTCCCCTTACAAGGCAATTAAGACCTTTTTTAATGTACTGCAGAGATTTAGCCGCAATATACATCACTCTGAGCGGATAAGGCATAAACCACTTTGCCAATAACCGTACTGCAACCTTTTGTATTAGCTTTTCCTTGTATATAGCATTCAAGTTTCTGCCGGAGCTCTCTAACATTCCCTTTGGCATATCTACCGTTTCATAAGAGAACTTTCTGATGCTTTCCATAAGAATATTTTCATTACCTACATACTCTATAGCTACATCAGCCGTTTTTTCATACACACGTACTGACTTGACAAAATCAAGATTTTCAAGATAATAAAGCAAGATATCTGCCTCTTCTGCGCTCATATGAGGCTGTGCAATATGCACTCTCATACGTCCTTTAATTTTATGCTTAATTATAAATTTCACTCAAATCCCTCCATACATTTAACTGTCGGGAAAAGGGGAGCCGATAAGCTCCCCCTTAATATCATTTATTCCACTTCAGACTCAACAACAGCAGCCTCCTCTGCTGCCATTCTGTCAGCATTAATCTGCTTAGCCTCAGCGAGTATATCCTCTGCATTCTCCTGAACACAGGTTGCTGTCTTTACAACACAATCCTTTGCCCTTAGTGCCGCTGCTGTACAATGTACATAGACCTTCTTGGTATCTTTTGAAGAAAGAAGTTTAATACCTGCCGTACCAAAAAGTACACCACCTAAAAAAAGACCGATTTGCTTAATGTAATCACTGTTTAACATAACTGATTTACCTCCTTACTTATGCTTATATCCGGTATAAAAAAGCATTACAAAGCATACCAGACAAGCCCATGCCCAAAATTTATGTTGTTTCATATTGTAATTCCTCCTAACCGGTTATACGCGCCTACCTCTGGTTACCTTGCGCTAATTATACCATCTAAAATATAAAAAGTCAATATTTTGTAAAAACTTGGCAAAAGTTTTACTGTTTTTTTTGTTATACATGTCCGTAAAACACAAAAACGCCGCAACTCTTTAAGTTGCGGCGCTCAATACTAAAGCTTAATCTTCATTTACTCTAAGGGTAAAGTCATATTCATCATAGTTATCATCATCTTCACCCTCAGCAATAACATTGTAACTTACACGGCTACCGGTATCGTCAGCATTAAAACTGAGTTCCCAAATATACTCATCCCCATCTTCATCATCAGGACTGGAAACTCTTTTGCCTACTCTGTCACCATTAGAATCCTCAATCCAGACTCTCTCAACAACTTTGTTTGTATATACGGTTACTTCAACTTCATCACCCTCATCAACTGTTGTATCAGATACATCTACTCCTGTGATTTCGGGATCCTCAACCTCATATACATCAAGCGTAAACTTCTTGCTGTCCGAATTATCATCCTCATCATAAGCATATGCTACATATTCGTCATCAGCATCTCCTACCTGAATGGTAACGGAAAACTTTTTAAGACCGCTTGAAGAGGAACCGCTGGTGGAAGAGCCAAGCTCTGTACCGCCCTTTGTCTTTACAACAACCTTTTCGGCAGATTTGGTGGTCTTTATTTCAAGCTTACAATCATCGTCTTCTTCAACATTTTTAGTTTTTTGATTTATGCTCAGCACTACAAGATCACTTTCGGAATAACTTTGACCATCAACTTTAAAAGTATCCTCGGTTTCATTATCATCCTCATCATAAGCCACTACTCTGAATTTTTCCGTATCATCAGAATCCATTTCAAATTCCAGGGTCCACTTATATTTATTGGAATACTTCTGCGTGGTAAATGCAGATGAATCGAGTCTTTCATCATCATCGTTGTATACGGTTACCTCAACAATGTCCGTACTTGTATATACATAAGCCTTAACATCTTCGCCTTCATATACATCCTCATCGGCAAGTTCAATATCAATTATTTCAAGGTCACCATAGTCGGTATCACTGTCATCATCCGGATCCGTTACTTTAACAATAATTGTCTGCTCAACATCCTCATATCCGCCATCTTCAGTAGAAAGGCAAACGTAAAGCTTAATTGTTCCTTTTTTGGTAAGTCTTGTCCTTACTTCAAACTCCCTTTCTCCGTCGTCATCCTCATCATAATTTGAAGAAACAGCATTTTTGTCGCCAAAACTGTTGGTAACCTTTACTCTGTTTACTTCATCATCGGTTCTGATAGTAAGCTCTGCGTAATCGTCAATATCAAAATTGGTTTCATTAATCTTAATGCTTACCATATGATCCGACTTGTAGCTGCCCTGAACTCCCAATGAATCTTCATCATCGTCTTCATCTTCAGTGGTTGTTTCTGTAGTGGATTCGGTGGTTGTTGCTCCGCTTGAAATCATAACAGATACCTTACCGCACTTATCAAGTGATTCAATATATCCACTGTCATTACCGGGATATACATAATACGTCTTAATAATGCTGTCATTGGAGCTGTTTTCAGCCGAAATGTCACAGGTAAAGGTACGGCTTCCGTCGCTGCCCTCTGTATATTCCGAAACTTCTGCAAGCACTTCACTTGTTTCCGAATCAACAAACTTCACCTTTGAAGCACTGTTTGCAACTGCAGTAATTGTAATATCCGAACCGGAAGAAACCACCGTGCTTGATGAAGTTACCGACATAACTTCCGGCGTCGTTGTGGTAATGTTAACACATCTGTTTGTATCATCCCATTCGACATCGGCACCGATAGACTCTGCAAGCATTCTTACAGGCATCAGAGTTCTGTTGTTTTTATTAATTGACTTCGTATCAAACTTAACCGGTTCACCATTAACATATACAATATCCGAACGCATTGTATGGGCTATCGTAACACCGTCTCTTGTAAATGTAAGGGTTTCTGTCTTTGAATTCCAGTCAATAGTAAGCCCAAGGCTTTCCGCAGTTTTTCTTATAGGGACATATGTACGGCTGCTGAATATCTGCGGCTGAGCATCATTGCTGTCATAAACAATCTGCTCTCCGTTTAAGTAGACGGGTATAATTTCTGCGGCATATACCGCAGCCTGACCCGAGATGGCAATACACCCCAGCGTCATAACAATAGTCATCATAATACCGATAATACGACGCATATAATCATATCCTTTCTCTAGTAAATTTTCCTTTTTTGATAAAATCATTATAGCATATTAGACTGTGCTTATCAACAATATAACCAAATTGTAATACTAATTTCACATTTGAAACAAAAGCTGTATTACTTAATTTCAACCTTCAACACCATAAGTCTTTCTATACTCTTTCATAGCTTCAAGATATTCTTTTCCCGCAATGGTACCATCCTCGATGCAGTCTATAATATCACAAACCGTTACAATCGGATAAACCTTTATACCAAACTCATCGTTTACTTCCTGAACAGCACTTTTCTCACCTTTACCCTTTTCCATTCTGTCAACGGAGATAATTACCGCTTCAACATTTACATCAGCGGCATTTTTAAGGATAGGCAAGGTTTCCCTTATGGCAGTACCTGCTGTTATAACATCTTCGATCACCGCAACTTTGTCACCGTCGCAAAGCTTATGTCCTACGAGCACACCGCCTTCGCCGTGATCCTTTGCTTCCTTTCGATTAAAGCAATAATTGACACTTTTTCCTGTCTTGTTATAAAGTGCCATAGCTGCGGCTACAGCAAGAGGAATTCCCTTGTACGCAGGACCGAAAAATACATCTGCATCTATATTGTTTTCTTCAATACATCTGGCATAAAACTCTCCGAGCTTTGCTATATGCTCACCCGTCTTATAATTACCTGTATTTATAAAATAAGGCGCTTTCCTTCCGCTTTTAAGAGTGAACTCACCAAATGTAAGCACGCCTGCATCACACATAAATTTAATAAACTGCTTTTTGTAATCCATATTTAACCTCCAACAATACAATAAATATTAAGCTAAGTTTAAGCTTTGCTTTTATTTTAGCATAGTTTTAAGTGTATTACAATAATTTTCGTTATTAATTGGACTTGTTATGTGAGATGAATTTTGATATAATCGTTTAACGGAAATTGATTAAGAAAGGACTTGTTTAATATGACAGACAAACAAAAAGGTATTGCTTTCATAATAATGTCAGCATTTTGCTTTGCACTTATGAACGCCTTTGTACACCTTTCGGGGGATTTACCAACCCTGCAAAAATGTTTTTTCAGGAACTTTATTGCACTGATTTTTGCCGGTGCCGTAATTGTAACTTCAAAGGAAAAGCTTCATTACAACAAAGCTGACCTTCCGCTTCTTGTATTACGTTCAGCTGCCGGTACCATAGGTATCCTCGGAAACTTTTATGCGCTTGACAGAATAAATATAGCAGACGCTTCAATGCTTAATAAGCTTTCACCGTTTTTTGTAATTATTTTTTCCTATTTTTTCTTAAAAGAAAAACCACGTTTAATACAGGTAGCAGGTGTTATTGTCGCATTTATAGGCAGTCTGTTCATCATTAAACCTACATTAAATATGTCAATATCGCAGCTTGCCCCTTCACTTGCGGGATTTGCAGGAGGTATGGGCGCAGGTGCCGCATACACCGCCGTGCGTGCACTTGGAAAAAGAGGAGTCAAAGGACCTCTGATTGTATTCTTCTTCTCCGGTTTTTCGTGTCTGGTAACACTTCCTTATCTTATTTTCTGTTATCATACCATGACATTATACCAAACAATAATACTTCTGTTGGCGGGACTTGCCGCATCCGGAGGACAGTTTGCCATAACCGCCGCATACACCTATGCACCTGCCAAAGAAATATCGGTATTTGATTATACAAATATAATATTTGCAGCAATACTTGGATTTTTTATGTTCAATCAAGTACCCGATATTTACAGCTTTATCGGCTATATAATTATATGCGGTATATCAATAGCAATGTTCTTCTCTGAAAAGAAACATGCTTAACAACATATATACTTCCACTTTACGTTTTACTGCATATGCTTGACATATTAGGTAGGTTATAATAGAATAAACTGATCAACTGAAATTTGTATATACATTGGAGTTATTATGGAAAATAAAACTGAATACAAAGGACTTAAATTTTACTGGATTTTATTTATCAATACATTTTATATAAGCGCTTTCACAGTCGGCGGAGGATATGTAATTGCCGGAATACTGCAAAAAACATTTGTAGATAAGCTTAAACTTATAGATGAGGACGAAATGCTGGAGCTGATTGCCATAGCTCAGTCTGCCCCCGGGCTTTTGGCACTTAATACCTCTGCTGTAATAGGTTACAAACTGCGTGGACTAAAAGGTGCCCTTGTTACCGTGCTCGGTGCTGTATTGCCACCATTTATCATCATAATAGCAGTATCCTATTTCTATCACGCTATTAAGGATAACGAGGTGGTTCAAGTTGCCCTTTCCTTTATGCAGGTCGGCATAGGTATTGTAATACTTGATGTTGTTGTAGGTATGTTCCAGAAGGCAATGAAAAATGAAAGAGCATTCAAAATCCCTGTGTTTATTGCTGCATTGCTTGCATCACTTGTATTTAACGTAAATGTAGGCTTTATCGTTCTTGCAAGCGGTACACTTGGATTTCTTTACACTTATTTTAAAGGAAAGGCGGGTAAGAAAGCATGAATATATATATCCGGCTTATTATAAGCTTTTTCCAAATAGGACTGTTTACTTACGGCGGCGGCTATGCTGCACTTCCGCTAATAAAATACCACTGCGTTGATAAAATGCACTGGCTTACCATGACAGAGTTTAATGACATATTAACAATTTCCCAGATGACCCCCGGTCCCATAGGTATTAACAGTGCCACATTCACAGGTTTTACCGTTGCGGGATTTGGCGGTGCATTTTGCGCTACATTTTTTAACGTTCTGCCATCTTTTATAATAGTGGTTTTGTTAGCCAAGATATATTACAAATACCGTTCCCTTGACTGGATGAGGGGAATAATGCTCGGCTTAAATCCGGCAGTCGTTGCCATGATAGCCTCAGCCGGTTTATCCGTAGTATATACCTCTGTTTTCAACGACACAGGTGCGGAATATATTATCAGGGGTATCAAATTAATTTCAGAAAGCATTAATATCAATTTGCTTTCAATAACACTCTTTATAATAGGATTTATTATAATTAGAAAGTTTAAGCTTGGACCTGTAACAATGATGATAGGTACCGGATTTTTCGGAACTGTAATACACTATGCACTTAAGTTGCTTTAATATGTAATGGGCTCTTCGCCCGCCCTTTAACGCTCGCTATGACGAGCGTTCAGGCTGTCGAAAAAGTCGACAGCCTTGCAAGAAATGCTTGCATTTCTTGCAGTAGGGGTACTGGCGTACCCACCAAGGAAGTAACAACCCGTGCCTCAAAGAGGGCTTCGCCCTCATTTCGACACTCTTGTTATACCCTCGGACGGGCAAAGCCCGTCCTGCGGATTAAAGTCTGCGACGCTAGTTGCAAATTACGTGGTTGCAGACTTCAAAATTTCGATTAAATTTAAGTTTTTTGACAATCTGAACGCTCGCTATGACGAGCGTTATTTTTTATTATATCAAGTATTTTAAATTCAACTGAAATATCCTCATCCTCCCTTGGCAGTTCACCACCGCTGAACTGCGGATAAAGCATACCCCACCAATTATAATGTGTCCCTGCATCATTTCCGGATGTTTGCTGCATAGGTAAAGACATAATCACTGCTGCCGCAAGTGCAACCCAACTTTTGTTAATCACTTTATTTCCTCCTTACGACGTTTATCTGCATATATATTTATTATTTCTTGTACTAAAAAAAATATACTTATCAGTTTTGTATTTTTGTGAAGTTTAACCAAAAATAAAGTTAATATATACGTTTAATAACATATATGCTATAATATGTATAAGGACTTACATAAGTCTGAAAAAAATACACAACAGAAAGGAGCAACTAAAATGAAGCGAAAATTTTTATCTGCTTTACTTGCTTTTTCATTGGCATTCACTGCCGCTTTCGGCAGCATAAACGTGTTTGCCGCCGAAGGTGACATAGAAGCATTTGCGGTTGATGATACCACATACAACTTCCGTGACACCACCGATCTGGAAACCAGCTTTGAAATCAACTCTGCGGGAGATGAAGTGCTTACACTTACTTGGCCCGCTGTTGACAAGAATGGTACCATAATCAAAACAAACCCTCTGAGAAGTACCTCGGAATACGGCAATCCCATGGGAAGTTGGACTTCCGTAACACAGGGCATGGTAATAGCTTATTCAGGTTGGGATATAGAGGGGGTTTCTCAAAATCCGACCAAAACCTCCACCGGTGACGAACAAATACTGATGGGGTTGACATCAACCACTACCAACTATCCTGTGTCCATTGTTGATGCACATGACTCCAATATTCAGCTCGGTACAGCTTATTTAAGTGATGAAGTTGTATCTGCAAGCGGTTTTGCAACTGCTTATGTCGTTGAATACTCCAAAGACGGTGTTGAATTTACACAGGATCACGTGGTAAGCTCTATTGATCACGGCAAAAAGCTTGTGCGTATAAATGATGACGGCACAACAACCAATGACAGAGGAACAACTTATTTCCTCCGTGATCAGTTTGTTGAAGAAATGGCTTCACCTCTTGAACCTGATACCGAATACACTATTCGTGTAAGGGCTACAAATGCAAACGATACTTCCGTTACATACCGTAGTTTTGAGCAGAAAGTCATTACGCCCGAAGCTGCCGAAAAGACCCCTGCTTTTGCCACCGTTGAAGGCGGCGGAACATATTCGCAAGGCGGACGTGGCGGAGATGTCTATGTTGTTACCAACCTTACAGACAGCGTAAGCGATCCTCAGCCCGGTTCACTGCGTTACGGTCTTTTAAGAAAGGATCGTGCAGACGGCAATACTACTGCTCCACGTACTATAGTATTTGCTGTGGGCGGTACAATTAATGTTGATGAAACCGCATCCAAATCAGCCCGGAGATTTAATATAACCGACAACACCACAATACTTGGACAAACAGCTCCCGGTGAAGGAATTACCATAGCAGGTGCCTCCATTAAATTTACCGGTGAAAATATCATAGTCAGATATGTTGACTTCAGGCTTGGAGGCGGCTATGACCTTGATGCCGCAACCGCAACCGGAAGATATATAGTAATTGATCACTGTTCATTCAGCTGGGGTGTTGATGAGGTATTTTCAGCAAAAGAAATTCTTAACTCCAGTATACAATACAACATTATGTCTTCAGGACTTGCCGTACCTGACAAAAACGGAATAAATAACTCCGATGCGGAAATTGCATCCGGTGAGTCAGAGGCAAAACACGGTATGGGATCTATCCTGAACGGCTATGAAGTTAGCTATACCCATAACCTCTGGGCACACAACGGCACAAGAAATCCACGTTTTGAAGGTGGTTTTGAATACAACGGTGTACGCTACGAAAACAAAATAGATTATGCTAACAACGTTGTATACAACTGGGGACATAATTCAACCTATGGCGGCGAACGCGGAAACGGACAAATGAATTTTGTAGGGAACTACTATAAGCCCGGTCCGGAAACACTTGAAAAGGTTAAATATCAATTTGTTGACTGCGATGCCAGCGGAAGTTATAAAAGCTCATATTATGTTGACGGAAATATTATGACCTCCGACGAAAACGTTACGGCTAATAATGAATTGGGCTTCTCCGATTCTCAAAACGCAGTACTGCTCAGCGAACCTGTTGAGCTTTTAGTACCTTACACCGCAAGCTCTGCCGATGAGGCATACAATAAGGTACTTAGCACAGTAGGCTCAAGTCTTCACCGTGATGCTCAAGACGCAAGACTTATATATGAAGTTGAAAACGGTCTTGGTGCATTTATTAATGACCAAGCTGAAGCAGGCGGTTGGAGTACTGCCGTTTATGAATCCGAGCTTATAGACAGTGATTCAGACGGCTTACCTGATGATTATGAAACTCAAAACGATCTTAATCCTAATGATGCTTCCGATTCTGCCGCATTGATTACAGATGAAAACAGCATATACTACGGATATTCAAATATCGAAGTATATGCAGGCAATCTTGTTGGTGACTGGGACAATATGGTAACAGCTGAAGAGGCACCAGATGTACAAATCGGTCAAATACTTGATGCAAACGGCAACAATATTTTGACAGAAAACGGCAATACTACTCTTACAGTGGGTCAGACATATACGATAGTACCTTCAAAAACAGTTGCCGATACAGACATTTACTTAAATGACAGAATTGTTACAGATAATAACCTCAGCTTTACTCCTGATGAAATAGGTGTATATAATCTTTCTTGCTTAAGTACAGAAAATGGTTACAGCAGCTTTTCGGTAGCTGTACCTGTATCAATTATAAGCGGCGAGTCTAACTTGGAAGGATATACCTCAGTTGACATAGGTACTGTTGGTGCAGTCGGTACGGATAACTATGATGCATCTACAGGAACACTTTATTCACAAGGTGCAGGACGTATTGGACGAACAAATACCTCCAGCGCACAAGGACCTGATGCCTTTCACTTCAACTACAAGGAAGTAACAGGTGACTTCGAATTTATTGCTAAGATGGATAACCTTTCTAAAATCGACTATGCCCAGAAGTCAGGTATAATGGTTCGCAGCAGTCTTGCTCCAAGCAGCGAATTTTATATGGCAGCCCTTACCTACCTTAAAGGTGAAGACTACGAAGGTATTACCGATATTGCAGGTGAAAGTGTAAAGGCGAAAAATATTATAGCAATGATGCGTATCCATGAGGGTCAAAACTCAGGTACAGGCAAATTCCTTGGTATCCCTATTGTCAGAGTTGACAGAGAAAAGAACATGGGCTACGGAAAGATAACAAGAGTTGGAGATGTAATCACTATTTCCGCCTCCCTTGACGGAACACAGTGGTATACACTTGCTGAATACACCACTACGCTTCCCGATACTTGCTATATCGGCTTTGCTACAGAAGCCGCACAAGATACGAGTGAAAAGGTTCGCTACAATGTAACAGCATTCAGCGAAATTACACTAAATGAAACCCCTGCATCACTTTTGTTGGGTGATACTAATTGTGACGGTATAATAACTGCTTATGATGCAGCAATGATTCTTCAATACAGCCTTGACGCTACATCAGTGGATATCAGTGAGCAGGGTCTTAAAAATGCAATGGTTCTTACTGAAAATATATATACAGCAAATACCGCTGCCAATATACTTCAGAAAGCCCTTGATGCATCTTTCCTCTTCCCTGTAGAAAGATAATTGCACATCTGAAAGACATTCGGCATTGTATCAACTTGCCGGATGTCTTTTTTATTTTGTTATAAAAAAATCCCCTAAACCGAAAAGTAGGCTTAGGGGAAATAAATATCGGGAAAACACTCTTATACCGATGTCAGTCAAAAATTACTTTGCATATTCAACAGCACGAGTTTCCCTAATGAGGTTTACTTTTATATTACCCGGATATTCAAGCTCGGACTCGATCTTTTTAGCTATGTCACGAGCAAGCAATACCATCTGATCATCATTGACCTTGTCAGGTATTATCATAATTCGCAATTCACGACCTGCCTGAATTGCAAATGACTTTTCAACACCATCAAATGAGTTTGAAATCGCTTCAAGCGACTCAAGCCTCTTAATATAAGACTCCAAGGTTTCTCTTCTTGCACCCGGTCTGGCAGCCGAAATAGCATCTGCCGCCTGCACAAGCACCGCTATTATACTCTGTGGCTCAACATCACCGTGATGAGCTTCCACAGCATTAATAATAAGAGGAGACTCGTGATACTTTTTACAAAGGGCTACACCCAACTCAATATGTGAGCCTTCGATATCATGATTAACCGCCTTGCCTATATCATGCAATAATCCCGCACGTTTTGCAAGGGTAACATCAACACCAAGCTCTGCCGCCATAAGACCGCAAAGCTGCGATACCTCGATGGAATGCCTTAAAACATTCTGTCCATAACTTGTTCTAAACTTCATCTTACCAAGCAAACGTATCAGCTCAGGATGAAGTCCGTGAACACCTGTCTCAAAGGTTGCGGACTCTCCCTCTTCTCTGATGGAAGTCTCGACTTCTTTTTTAGCCTTTTCGACCATTTCCTCAATGCGTGCCGGATGAACTCTTCCATCTATAATAAGCTTTTCAAGCGCAAGTCTCGCAACTTCACGCTTCATTGCATCAAAACAGGATAAAATAACTGCCTCCGGTGTATCATCTATAATAAGCTCAACGCCGGTAAGTGACTCAAGGGTACGTATATTACGTCCCTCTCTTCCGATTATGCGTCCCTTCATCTCATCATTTGGAAGCGAAACAACAGATACAGTGGTTTCTGCCACGTGATCGGCAGCACAACGCTGGATTGCTCCGGCAATTATCTCTTTAGCCTTTTTATCAGCTTCCTGTTTAGCCCGTGCTTCCATTTCCTTAATCATAACCGCAGTTTCATGCTGAACCTCATTTTTAACCGTGTCTAACAAACATTGCTTTGCCTGTTCCACCGTTAACCCCGAAATTCTTTCAAGCTCCTCATGGCGTTTTTGATATAACGCTTCTGCTTCGGCTTTTCTTGCCTCAACGCTTTCAAGTTTGTGCTGAAGCTGCTGCTCCCTGTTATCAAGGGCGTCGCTTTTCTTATCCTGGGCATCCTCTCTTTGTTGTAAACGTTTTTCCAGTCGCTGTAATTCGTTTTTGCGTTCCTTATATTCTTTGTCAGCTTCTTTTTTTACTCTAAGGCTTTCTTCCTGCGCCTCAAGCAGTATTTTATTTTTATTAACTTCAGCCTCTCTCATAGCCTCAAGCTTTATATTGTCCGCCTCTCTTTCGGCAGAACCTATTGCCGCTTCAGCTACCTTCTTACGAAGAGCCTGTCCAATAAAAATACCGATAGCTAATGCAAGAACAAGGGTGACAAAGACGATAACAACCCAAACTATAGTGTCCAGTCTAAACACCTCCTATTCAATTTTCAATGTACAATTACTTTACAAATATACTCAAGCAGCTGCAACAATGGGCATTTGCATACTGCACAATATGTAAAGCTATGCAGATGTATAAAATACATCTATAAAAGCACGATTATATTTTATAGCTTTTTTACAAAAAAGTCAACATAATATAAAACATTTTTAAATTTTTCTTGAAGGTATATGACTGATTTAACATTCAAACCTGTTAATTATAAAGTATCTCTTTCATTTATATTGGTTTCAAAATCCAATTTAATTATAGTCGGAATATTCGTAACCGTCTTCATAATCATTTTCGTATACAGGATAGATAAGCACATAATCGCCGTTTTCGTCATAAGTAAAATACTCATCACTGTTTGAATTATAATATATATTATCACCGTAGCCTCTTATTTCCGGAGGAATTTCATAAAGTGTTGAGTAATCATCTCCAAGCACATCAAACCTTGTATAGTCCTGAGGATTAACCTTAAGGGTTACTGTAATATCAGGACTTACGTATGTATAAAGCTTTCTGTCCTTAATATCATACAGAAGAGTTTTAAACGCCTCCAAATCATTGCCATAGTCCGTAGTATATGCAGACATAAAATTATACCTTTGGCTTGAAACGTGACCGGTTGCTATTGAATAGATATAAGCGGACTCCGAAAAATCCACATGTGTATCTGTATTTGCCGGTGCCCTGTACTCTAGCAGTGCATTGCCCACATCAACACTATCATCCTCCTCAAGTTTAACCGAATAAGCAGGATAGAAAATCTTCATATCATTTGAAGGCAGAATCAGCGTTTCCTCTTTTGACACCATATTATCTGCATTCAACACCTTCTCACCGGCATAGGTCATCCCCTGAAATTCAAAGAAACTGACGCCGCATCCAATACCCATAATAAGTATACCGGCAAAGAATGCACTGAGCAAAACCCTTAATCTGAATATTTTTTTCATACACTCTCCTCCTTGACTCTGTTTTTCATAAATACCAGTTTAATTATCAAACCCGCAAAAGCCAAACCGCTTATACAACAGCCCATACCAATAATAAAAAGACCGACAGCAGGGTAACCCAAAATAAGAAATACCGGGGCAGCTCCCGTCATAAAAATTACAGGCAGCAGCATACAGCAGAAGAATAAAAGACCTGCGGCAACACAAAACTTAAACAATATACATACAGCTCTCCAACATAAATGCATAAAAGTCTTAGTAGCACTCAGCAAGGAATTTAAAAGTGACTCATCCGGAATAATTCCATCGTCATTCCTTGTCGCAGTCTTATCTACGTCAGCACTTTTTTGCTTAGGTACCTCAGATCCACTCACCTCATCTGTTTGTACCGGCTCAACTTCAACTACATTGTTTTCAAAATTATCCATAGGCACACTCTCCTTTTTAACTATGGAATTTTTTATCATCATTTTATGAGCAAGTCTTGCGGTATAGCAGTATAAAATATATATACCCACAGGAAATGCAATTATAAAATAAAGACCGTAAAGCAACCCATTTATATCAACAATATAACTTGTAACGAACGCTATTACGGTAGGAATAAGCATACCTATCAATCCCACGGTAAACAGCAGCACTGCCATAATAAATATCTTAAAAAGCATAACAATAAGCGCAAGGGGACGTTGAGTTATAATAAAATCCGCAAAGGAATTTACACCTTTTTTTATCTTAACAAGCGCACTTGTTCTATGTAAAGCTCCGTTTAACTTTATCTCCATGGTCAACTTTTTAATATATACCATAAGCATATAGATTGCAAATGAAACGGCAATTATTATATAAGCCAGCAAAAACAGCCAACATATGCTTTCCGGAAGATAATACATAAGAATTTCATCGGTAAACTCTGCAAGCAAGCTAAATATCAACACTTCAATAAATCCTAAGATTACGGTCATAACAGCAATCCTTATAAGCATTGAAAACAAAACTTGAGGCTTTTGCTTAAGTATAAACTCCACTATTCCGCTGACACTGTCTTTAACTGATTTAAATAAATTCCTTTTTCCATTGTTGCGCTCCATCTCTTCTTCATATTCCGGGTCGATGTTGTACGCCTCCAGAATTTCGTCCGCAAATGCCTTGGGATCACCAAACTCCTTAATTACTTCATACTCATTTAATCCCGACGTAACCTTTAAGTCTATATGTTGAGAATATTCTTGAATAATGTCTTCCCGCTCCCTTTTATTTAAAACCGAAAGACGTTTTTCAAGATAATCCATAAATTCCTGTTTATTCATCCTTATCACTCTCCTTTATAAATTCCTCCACTTTTGAAGAAAATTCCTCCCATTCTTTTCTTAGTATATTTTTGTACTGTTCTCCGTTGGAAGTAAGATGATAGTACTTTCTGGGCGGTCCCTCCGTAGACTCCATGAGATAAGTTTCAAAATAATGTTCATTTGTAAGCCTCTTAAGCAGCGGATAAATTGTACCTTCATTTACATCTATAACCTTAGATACTTCGGAAACAAGCTCATATCCATACATATCCTTCTTTGTAACGGACATAAGGACAATAAGCTCTAAAACTCCCTTTTTAAACTGAACATTCAATAATATCTCACCTGCCTTAGTCTATAATTTACAGTATTTGTATATTTCTAATATTATGTTACACCAACTACTATGTATTGTCAAGTACTAAAACAAAAAAAGCAAATTATAATCACCCGTAATGCAGCGGTTTACACATCACTGTAGGTTGCAGCAGCCAATCGACTGTCGGGGTGTTATATTTGCTTTGTTATAATCGCTACTTTTTATTTCGGAAGCTATCTAAAAGCTTTTGTATTGTCCAGCTTTAAAGCAGATAAACTTAATGATTAATTTTAAATAAGATGTGGTTGCCACCCTTGCAAGAAGTGCCTTTTTTGTCCTCTGCCGCACAAAAAGACATCTCTTGCAAGAATTGACCTTCAATCCCTAAGGTAAGGGCATCACCATATTTTTGTCAAAAATTAAAATTATTCCACAGCTTCTGTTTCGGAAACAGGAGCTTCTTCTCCGGTTACCGTTTCACTTACTTCACCTGTATCAGCAGTTGTAGCCTCCGCTGCCTGCTGCTGTTCAAGATACTCGTTTACATCCATATAACTTTCAAGGTCTGAATATGCTTCGACTTCAGTATTATTCAGATCATTAAATGTTGCTGTTACGGAATATACAAATGGGCTTTCGGTAACATCCGTCACTGTCTGTGTATCATCTGTAGTTTCCGCTTCACTTGCAGTTTCCTCCGCTTCATTATCGGCTGATGTGGCATCTTCCGTTACAGACTCCTCACTTGTTGTGGAAGTTACAAACTTAGCGTCAAGCTCCATATTAAATCCTGCTAAATTGCCATCCGGATCAACTTCAAAATAAAGATATGCCGTGTTAATAGCCATAGATTCATCACTGCCAAAAGCACCGCCGGCAGCAAGCATATTGTTCATCATCATTTCAGCCATTGCATCGGGGTCAAATTGAACAATATATGCTTCATTGTCACCCTCTGTGGTTGAATAGGCTCCGGATACTACACCTTCATCAAATTGGAGGGCATAACTGCCTACTATATACATAAGATCCGTATAACTCATAGTTTCCTTTACTTTTGCATCGCCTAAATTATAGTAAAGATAGCCATCCTCATAATATCCTTCAATGGTATTGGTATTTCCATCATAATCATTGGTTATATTCACATATGCAACTCTGTCAATGTCTTCTGTGTCATCAGCAGCCTCTGTTCCTTCGGCAGAAGTAGTTCCTTCAGCTGATTCATCCGCAGCCTCGGTAGTTTCTTCTGTATCACCCGAATCAGGTGCGGGCATATACATAATCTGTGTACTGTTTTTGCTGGAACTGGTTTGTCCCGCATCGGTAAGTTCAATACTTACCTCCGTTCCTATAGTAGCAGAATCTGCAGCTTCCGAATTTGCAAGTGCGGTTGAAAAAGTTTCCGTAACATCTGCTGCATCTATACTGTCACTGCTCTGCATTTCTTCAAACAATTCATCGGTAGCTTTACCAGCTGTAATTGTTTCATTTTCACTTCCACTGCAGCCTGTCATTAATGATAATGCTAAAAGTGCGGAAGCTGTAATTTTTAAACCTTTTTTCATAAAATACTCCTTTTTATTCTTTAAACTTATTTGCCATATTCTTCATATCCTTTGCGGCATTAAGTGTCGCATCGGTTATACGTGCACCACCTATCAGCCTTGCCAATTCCTCTTCAATTTCAGATGCGTTAAGCTCCGATACTATGGTTGTGGTACCGGCATCAGTTGACACCTTATCAATAAGATAATGATGATCTGCCATAGCTGCAATCTGTGGCAAGTGTGTAATACACAAAAGTTGATGGGTTTTTGAAACCTTAGCCATCTTCTCGGCAACCCTCTGTGCGGTACGTCCGCTTATACCTGTATCAATTTCATCGAAAACAAAAGTTCCTATGTTGTCAACATCTGCTAAAATTACCTTAAGCGCAAGCATAACACGGCTCATTTCACCACCTGAGGCTATTTTATTAAGTGGCTTAGGTTCTTCACCCAAATTGGCGGATATTAAGAACTCCACCTTATCATGACCTCTTTCATTTAATGCCTCGGAAGGGCTGACACTTACGTTAAACACGGCATTTATCATACCAAGATCATATAATACATCTTCGATTTGTTTGCCCAGTAAACTTGCCTGTGCCCGTCTTACCTCACTTACCTCATCGGCAAGCTTGTTAATGATACGTTCATCGGCTTCTTTGCGAATCTGATACTCCATAAGCATCTCGGCACTGTTTTCAATAAATGCAAGTTTTTCCTCCACCTTATCAACATAGGCATTGATTTCTTCAATGGTTGAACCGTATTTCTTTTTAAGGTCATATATAAGCTGCAGTCTGATTTCAATATCATCAAGTGCTCTTGGATCTGCCTCCATATTTTCCGAGTAATTCCTGAGTCCCTCAATAACGCCCTCCAACTGGGCTGCAATGCTTTCAAGCGCCTCCTGTAATGACATCTGTGAAGGATCTATCTTTGCTATTGAAGCAACATCATCTATTGCAACCGCAATCTTATCTGAAGCAGAAGCATTATCACTGCGATACAGGACATCAAGGGCATTATCACTGAACTGTTTCAGCTTGACGCTGTTAGCTATGATGTCACGTCTTTCATTAAGCTCGTCTTCTTCACCCGGCTTAAGATTTGCCTTCTTAATCTCGTCAATCTGAAACTTATAAAGGTCAATTTTCGCCTCACGGTCGGCATCATCCCCGTTCAAATCCTCGAGCATCTTAATGGTTTCCTTGAAATCCTTGTAACGTTCACTTATTTTCTTAAGATTTTCCTTTATATCATCGCCGCACATTCTATCAAGCAAAACAAGCTGGCTTTCATTTTTAAGCAGGGACTGATGATCATATTGACCATGTATATCAACAAGGTACTCACTCACCTCTTTAAGCATACCTACCGTTACGGTTCTGCCGTTGACCTTACATGCGGATTTACCTTCTGTATTGAAACTCCGCTCAAGTAAAATGCAGCCCTCTTCATCCGGTGTAATGTTCTTTTCGGCAAGCTGTTGTGCCACGAAATCATTGTCAATAGTAAAAACCGCCGATACCTCTGCCATATCTTTACCCGACTTGATAAGGTCTTTATCAGCCTTTTCGCCCAGCACAAAGTTAATTGCTTCAAAGATTATTGATTTACCGGAACCGGTTTCACCGGTAAGTACATTCAAACCTGCTTTAAATCTGATTTCCAGCTCGTCAATCAAAGCAAAATTTCTAATATGTAATTTTTCAAGCATATCCTGCACCTCCCATTATCTGTATAAAAATTCATCAAAAGCGCCCAAAACACATCCGTATTGCTGCAATATTTATAAAAAGGTTTGCAAACATATGTAAATTACTGCATCTTGAGCCTCTCCATAAGTTTAATTGCCTTCTGCTCGGTCTTGACTACACAAAATATGGTATCATCCCCTGCGATAGTCCCCATCACCTCGCTGTTTCCCATTGAATCAAGAGCAGCGGCAACCGCCATTGCTGTGCCGTTAAGTGTTTTTATTACGATTATATTTTGAGCAAAGTCCATAGATATTACGCCATCTCGAAAAACTCTGGCAAGTCTTTCGGAGACTTGCACATCATCCGAACGCAAAAGTGCATATTTTTGCCCTCCGTTTTCAGATGCCACCTTTGTAAGCCTAAGCTCCCGCAAATCACGTGATACGGTTGCCTGAGTAACATTAAAGCCTTCCGCATTAAGCATTTCGACAAGCTGATCCTGAGTCTCAATATCGTTATCTCTTATCAATTCAACTATTTTAGATTGTCTTTTAACCTTCATAAAAATTCACTCCGACAAATATATTATATATATAATTTTTCAAATTTACAATAAAAAAAGCAAAAAAAATTATTTTCCGCATTCAAACATCTTGTTTCTCAGCACATCATAAAAGCTCATATCTGTAGTACGTATAGTCTTTGTTACATATTTTGACTTTCGCACAATAACAACATCATCCTTCATAAGGGGAATAATTTCCTGCCCGTCCATATTAAGCACAACATTGCTTACCGTACTTTCAACCTGTATGCGCATTACATCATTTCCCGAAACAACAAAGGGTCTTGCGGTGAGAGAATGGGGGCATACATGTGTAATCGCTATTAAATCGGTATCCGGTTTAAGTATGGGACCACCTGCCGAAAGATTGTAGGCAGTTGATCCGGTTGGTGTTGAAACTATAATGCCATCGGCTCTGTAGCTGCTGAGATAATCATCATTAATCTCCAATCGCAGCTGTATCACCCTTGAAAAAACAGAGTTTGTCACATACACCTCATTCAGCGCAATACCCGCCGCACGTTCGGCACCATCTCTTTCAATATACGCCTCAAGCATCATACGTCTGTCCGTATGATATTTTCCTTCAATAACATTTCTGATTGCCCACTTTGCATCATTTCTTTCAACATCGGCAAGATAGCCTAAAGTACCTATATTAATGCCTTGTATCGGTACGTCAAACTTAGCCGCGTGCCTTGCGACGCGAAGAATTGTTCCGTCACCCCCAAGCACTACCACAAAATCCGCATTACCGTAAATATATTCGGCATTTACCGATTCCTCATTTTTTAACTCACCCACCGGATCGGCAATAAGCGCCTTACAGCCATTATCCCGCACCCATTCCACAAGTTCTTTTGTATAAACCATATTGGGATCCTTGTCAGGATTAGTTACAAAGCCAACTTTCATCATATACTCACCTGTTAAGCCCCGCAAAGGCTTCCTTTATTGTACTCTCAATATCAATGCAAGCTGTTTTATCCAAATTTTTCGTAAGATAAAGCAAATATTCCGTATTTCCGTCTCCGCCTCTGATAGGGGAATATGTTAATCCGACTGCATTAAATCCAATATTATTTGCAAAATCAATTATCTCAGTCAAAACTCGTCTGTGCACCGATTTATCTTTAACCACTCCGTGCTTATCCAGATTTTTTCTTCCTGCTTCAAACTGCGGCTTTATAAGCACAACAGCATCCCCGTCAGACTTAAGAAACTCATTTACTTTATATATAACCTTAGTTACCGAAATAAATGACACATCCATACATATGAAATCAACCTGCGGCAGATTTGCCTCTCGTATATCGGTATTTTCCATGGAAATTACTCTGCAATCATTTTTCAGCTTTTCGTCAAGCTGAAGTTTTCCCACATCAAGGGCATAGACGGTTTTTGCGCCGCTTTGCAGCAGGCAATCGGTAAATCCACCTGTTGAAGCGCCTATATCAAGGCAAACCAATCCCCTGACGTCTATATTAAAAAACTTCAAAGCTTTTTCAAGCTTTAATGCTCCTCTGCCCACATATTTTAAGACATCCGATCGGCAAACCTCTATCACATCTTCTTGAGAAACGTCAACAGCCGATTTGAACACTACAGACCCGTTTAGCTTTACGCTGCCCTCTTCTATCAGCATTTGTGCTTTTTGCCTTGATATGCCAAGTTTTTCTTTTACCGCAACGTCAATTCTCATTGTTTAATATTTCCTTAATTTTATTATATAATCCATCACCGCTCATACCGTAGCGTTCAAAAAGCTGTTCTCTTGTGCCTTGCTCAATATACGCATCCGGGAAAGAAAAGCTCCTGTATGTTGCCTTAAAGTTTCTCTCAGTAAGAGCCTGAGCCAGATATGAACCGAACCCTCCGGAATAAATATTATCCTCAAAAGAAAACACATAGTCAAAACCGCTGCAAAGCCTGTCAACCATTTCTGAATCAATAGGAGATATAAATCTTACATTTATAAACTCAGGACTATATCCTTCGGAAAGCAATCTTTCATATACAGCAACAACTTCGTCTGCCATAGCTCCTACGCTTAAAAGCGCAATTTTTTCGCCTGAATAAACCGTTTCCGATTTACCGTATTCGATAGGAGTTCTGACGCTGTTAAATATATTTGAAGCCTTCCCTCTCGGATATCTGAGAGATATAGGTCCGTCAAATTTAACAGCAAACTCCAACATATCTTCAAGTTCATATTTGTTTTTAGGTGCCATAACGGTTAATCCCGGAATGTGCCCCATAAATGAAATATCGTATATTCCTTGATGTGTACAGCCATCATCACCCACAATGCCTGCCCTGTCTACTGCAAAGATAACGTGAAGTTTTTGCAGACAGACATCATGCACTATTTGATCATAACTTCTTTGCAAAAAGGTAGAATATACCGCAAATACAGGTACTAATCCTCCTTTGGCAAGTCCTGCGGCAAAGATAACCGCATGTTCCTCAGCTATTCCCACATCAAACATTCTGTCCGGAAAAGATTTTCCGAAGGCTTCCATTCCCGTTCCGGACGGCATTGCAGCTGTGATGCCGCAAATACGTTTATCCTCACGGGCAAGGCGAATAAGCTTTTTAGAAAAAACTTCCGTATTCGTTTCGGCAGTAGATGTTTTGACAATTTTTCCCGTACCCACATCGAACTTGCCAACCCCGTGATATTTGCTTGGATATATCTCTGCGGGCTTATAGCCACGTCCCTTTTGGGTAATAACATGAAGCAGAACCGGTGCATTAATTCGCTTGACCTTATTTAAAATATGCACAAGTTTTTTTATGTCATGTCCGTCCACGGGACCAATGTACTTCAGCCCCAGCTGTTCAAACAAACTGTTGGGCATAAGGGAATATTTAAGACCTTCTTTTGTTTTACCCACAAAATTTGTAAGAGAATGTCCTACCAAAGGCACTTTGTCTAAAGTTTTCTTAATATCATCTTTTGCATCAATATACTTTTCGGCAGTCCTGAGTTCGTTTAAATAATGACTCATAGCCCCCACATTTTCGGAAATGGACATTTGATTATCGTTTAGTACGATAAGCATCTTTGCGTTGCTTCTGGCCGCATTGTTCATTGCCTCATATACCAATCCGCCTGTCATGGCTCCATCGCCTATAACAGATACGACATTAAAGTTTTCGCCTCGTAAATCCCTCGCTTTAGCCAAGCCTAAAGCGGCAGATATGGAAGTGGAGCTGTGCCCTGTGGTAAAACTGTCATAGGGACTTTCTTTTATCTGCGGAAATCCGCTCAAACCATCCAGTTTTCTAAGGCTTACAAACTCATTTTTTCTGCCTGTCAATATTTTATGTGTATATGCCTGATGACCAACATCCCAAATTATTTTATCCTTTGGACAATTAAAGCAATAATGAAGGGCAATCGTAAGCTCAACGACTCCCAAATTGGAAGCTAAATGTCCTCCTGTTTTTGAAACGGAGGAAATTAAGAAAGCCCTTATTTCTTCCGCAAGCTTGTCCAACTTTTTGAGCTCCAGTTTTTTTAAATCCTCCGGAGAATTTATTTTATTAAGGTAGGTCATAAAAACACACCCTTTTCTCAGTAATCATAGCAACACAAAAAAAACAAACGCCATAACAAAACCAAGCAATGCACCCGCTCCCACCTCAACAGGTGTATGCCCCAGCAGCTCTTTTAACTTAATTTCCATCTTAAAATCTCTGTTTTCAAAACGCTGTATCAACTTATTAAGCACCTCCGCCTGCTTTCCCGCTGCACGACGAACACCGGCAGCATCATACATTACAACAAGTGCCAATACAAAACAAAGTGCAAAGGCCGATGTATCAAAGCCCTGCGTAAAACCCACACCAAAGCCCAATGATGTAACAAAAGAAGTGTGTGAGCTTGGCATACCGCCCGAAGATAGCATCAAAGAAGCATTAAATCCCTTATTTTCAATAATATCCAATATTATTTTTATTACTTGAGCTATTGCCCAAGAAAGAACCGCTACTCCTATTAATCTGTTACTGAAAAACTGCTGTATATATTGCATATTAATACCTCATTCAGTTTATACGATTTACGAGACTTTCACAATACGCCTGCATAAAGCAGCCTTCACCGCCCAATTGACCGGCTAAGGCATTTACTTCTTTACATAGTTTTAAATATTCTTCTTCAGCTTTCTCTAAACCATACATAGTAACATAAGTAACCTTGTGATTTTTTTCATCACTGAATACAGGCTTACCCAAAGTTTCTTCCGTACTTGTGACATCCAGTATATCATCCATAATCTGAAAAGCAAGTCCAAGTTTGTCCCCCATAAGTTCATATTTTCTTACAACAGACTCATCTGCACCCGCAATCACAGCACCATTCATCAGTGCAGCCTTAATCAAGCCTCCTGTTTTGTTTTTATGAATATACGAAAGGGTATCTTTATCTATAGCTTTCCCTTCAGATACAACATCAACCACTTGTCCTACAAGCATTCCTTCACTGCCTGACAACCTTGCAGTATTTTCAGCAGCCTTAACATATTTGCTGTCAAAATCAACATATGCCTTTTTCAGCATAATTTCAAAGGCATAAGTTAGAAGCCCGTCACCTGCAAGCACGGCAATACCCTGATCAAATTTCTTATGACAGGTAGGCTTTCCACGTCTGAAATCATCATTATCCATTTCCGGAAGATCATCATGGATAAGGGAATAAGTGTGTATCATTTCAAGTGCACAGGCATAGGGCAGTACGTCATCCTCCGCTCCGCCCTCAGCCTCACATGCCGAAAGCATAAGCACAGGACGTAAACGCTTGCCTCCCGCAAATACACTGTAACCCATTGCCTCAAAAATAATTTCAGGATACCTAACCGCAAGATACTTGTGTAATTGTTCGTTTACAACATTTATTTTTCTGTCAAGCTCTTTTTTAAAATCCATATTATTCCTCCATAGGTTCAAAGGGTTGTTTTTCAAATAAACCTGATGCCGTCTTTTGCAATGTTGAAACCTGCTGTTGAACATCTTTGAGTTTTTGCGCACAGGACATGGAAATATTTACGCCCTCCTTATAAAGCTTAACCGAATCTTCCAATCCGATATTTCCGTTTTCCATTAAGTCCACAATTTCTTCCAACCTTCGGAGATTGTCCTCGAAACTTTTTTTTCTTGCAGCCATATCAATCCTCAACTCTCGCTTTAATTTCTCCGTCACTTAACTTTATTTTCAATACTTCGTCCTTAACTGCGTCTTTGCTGTTGGTTAAAAGGCTTCCGTCCTCTTTATAAACCAAAGAATAACCTTTTTTCATTATATTAAGGGGGGATAATCTTTCCAGCCCTTCCGCAAGAGGAAGCAAAGTTAACTCAGCCCTTTGCAGGGAATTGCCCATCGCTCTTTCAAGCCTGTCATACAAAGCCGACGCATATATGTCACTGTTGCTTACATTCTCCGAAAATCGTTTAAATGCAGGCATATTAATAAGCCTTTCATAATAAAGGCTGTTTTCTCTGATACTTTTAAGCATACCCTGTCTGAGACGCTCCACAGAGGTAACTATTATTTCTTTAAAGCCCTTTGCCTCAGGTATTGCCAGCTCTGCTGCGGCAGATGGAGTCGGCGCTCGCATATCCGCTATAAAATCGGCAATAGTAAAATCTGTTTCATGTCCCACCGCCGAAATAACAGGTATATTTGATTCAAAGATTGCTCTTGCAACAATCTCCTCGTTAAAAGCCCATAGATCCTCTATGGAACCTCCACCTCTGCCAACTATAACGGTATCTGCCCCGCCCCACTCGTTTACTTCCTTAATAGCCTTTGCTATATCCGGAGCGGCATTTTCACCCTGAACAAGAACAGGTCTTAACACAATTTCAACGGAAGGATTTCTCCGTCTTGATATTTGAATAATATCTCTTACAGCCGCACCCGTAGGTGAGGTAATTACAGCAACACATTTGGGATATTTGGGAATAGGCTTTTTGTGTTCCTCTCCAAAAAGTCCCGCTTTTTCAAGCCGTTCTTTAAGCTGTTCATACGCCATATAAAGCGCACCTCTGCCTGCCGGTTCCATATTCTGAACATATATCTGATACTGCCCTGTCTTTTCATACAGTGAGATGTACCCGTACACTGTCACCTTCATTCCGTTTTCCGGCATAAACTTAATTTTTTCGGCATAGCTTTTAAACATTACTGCGGAAATGGCAGCATTTTCATCTTTAAGTGTAAAATAAAAATGACCGCTGCCGTGTGCCTTAAAATTAGAAATTTCCGCCTCAATAAATATATCGCTTAAAAATACATCATTTTCAAGGAGCTGTTTGATATATCTGTTGACCTGTGAAACCGTATATACAAATGCTTTCATATTTATTCCTCGGCTATGACTTTTCCAAGGATACCATTTATAAAGCCGGGGGCTTTATCGGAACTGTACTCCTTTGCAAGCTCTACCGCTTCATTTACCGAAACCTTATCTGGTATATCCGAACAAAACAACATTTCATATATCGCAATCTTAAGTATAGCCGTATCAAGTCTGCTCATTCTTTCCACTGTCCAGCCCGAAGCAAACTTTTCAATAGTTTCCAAAATCACCGGTTCATTGGCAGCTATACCCTCCAACTCGTCCTTTATAAAAGGTAAATCATTACCGTTTATACGCTCAATTTCCTCACTGTAAGTTTTGATTATCTCTTCCAAAGATTCATCAGCATTAAAATCCTTTTGAAACAGGATATTAAGCACATGCTTTCTTGCCGTTCTTCTGCTCATTTTACTCTCCCAATAACATTATTCCGCCTTATCAGGCTCATTTGCTTTTTCAAACTCTATTCCAACAACATTAATGTTCACTTGCTCCGCCCTAAGTCCTGTCATATTTTCAAGGGCGTCCTTTACCTTGCTCTGTGCCGTCTCGGCAGCCTTTTGTATTTTACAGCCATGTAAAACATTAACATTAATCTCCACACAAACCGCTTTACCGTCCACTTTAATGGCTACGCCCCTCTGGTTTGTCTTTTTACTTATTTTATCCATAATTGCCTTGCCGGCGGCAAGGGATGATATTCCCTCAGCCTCCAATGCGGCTGTGCCCGCAATAGAAGCTATAACATCATCTGCAATTTGTATTTGTCCCTTTACCTTATTATCATTCTCCATAACACTACCTCCGTAACAAGTTCAATTTTACCATATATATTATTATAACAGGTTTTTACTTTTTTGCAACAATCCTTTTGTCATTTTGGTTGTAGACGTTAAATGATATTTGTTGTATAATAAAAGCAATACAAAGCTGAAAAAGAGGTACAATATGAACAACATTAAATTGATTGCCACCACCACTTTCGGATTAGAATCAACAGTCAAGCGTGAGCTTTTAAATTTGGGATATGACAACTTAAAGGTAAGTGACGGAGCTATTGAAATAGAAGGAAGCTATAACGATATTCCCAGACTTAATATCAATCTGCGTTCAAGTGACAGAATATTGCTCGTAATGGGAAGGTTTAAAGCCTTAAGTTTTGATGATCTGTTTGAGGGGACAAAATCTCTGCCATGGGGTGACATTATACCGGAGGACGGGCATTTTATCATCACCGGCAAATCAGTTAAATCAACACTTTACAGTGTGCCCGACTGCCAATCCATAGTGGAAAAAGCCATTGTAGATAAACTTAAGCAAAAGTACAAAGTGTCCTGGTTTCAAAAAACCGGAGCTGTCTATAAAGTACAGGTATCAATTTTAAAAGACATTGTTACTTTAACACTTGATACAACCGGACACGCTCTTAACAAAAGAGGATATCGTGACAATGCCGTTGCAGCCCCTCTTAAAGAAACAATAGCACATGCGCTTATTGACCTATGTTATTATCGTCCCGAAAGGACACTGCTTGATCCATGCTGCGGTTCCGGTACAATCGCTATAGAAGCAGCCCTTAAAGCCAAAAATATAGCACCCGGAATATCAAGAAAATTTGTATCGGAAGATTGGGATATAATAGATGCAAGTGTCTGGAAAGGCGCCCGCTCAAAAGCCTTTTCTTCTATTAAGGTTGACTTTATGCCATCCATTTATGCCTCTGACATTGACAAAAATGCAATAGAAATCGCCAGACACAATGCGGTAAATGCAGGTGTGGATGACTGCATTGTATTTGAAAACAAACCTCTTAATCAGGTAAAACTGCCATGCCGCTACGGAATATGTATATGTAATCCTCCCTACGCCGAAAGAATGGGAGAAATTGATGAGGTGGAACAATTATACCGTGATATGGGTAAACTGTTCAGAGATGATAATACTTGGTCTGTATATGTAATAACTTCGCATGAAGGCTTTGAAAAACTGTATGGCAAAAGGGCAGATAAAAAGCGAAAGCTTTTTAACGGCAGTGTTAAGGTCGACTATTATCAATATTTTGGCTTAAGACCTCCCAAACAATAAGTCTATATACCTTAACTGTATACTATTCGATATTTTCAACAGTAAAACATTTTAGTTTCAAGAGCAATTTTTTATTCAATACATACCAAAATCGTTTAAACAGGCTCTATAATAAGTATTGGAACGAAAACTCTCAACATTTATTATAGAGCCAAAAAAGGGTACATATGACTTAATCATACATACCCTCTAAAGTTTGTATTAGCTGCCAACCGCATTCGCTGATAAAGAACCGTTAAAACAGTTAATTAAAACAAGGCATTAAATATCCGAATCCTCATCCTCGTAATCAAGAGCATGATAATCTTCTTTTATTTCATCATCTTCATCATCATCCTTGTAATCCTCATAATCAAACTCGTCAAAGTCATCATCAAAATCTTCGTAATCGCCCCATACCATCCTGTCTTTGAGCTTGATTACAACAAAAACAATGACAAAAATAATTATGGCAATACCAGTTGCAACAAAAACAACTGTTTTAAGATTATTTTTCTTTTCAAAACGCTTTAAAAAATTTCTGATTTCGTCCATATACAGTTCATTTTTCATAAGGTTGACCTCCTATTGATATTAAGTGAGCTGCGCTCCCTTGATTTATAGTCATTATATTCGGCATAGGCACGGCGCATTATCTGCTTTTCATCATGAAATTTCAGCAGGTAGAAAGCCTCATGTTGTTTATAAAAGCCTGCGTCGGCAAAAAATTCCTCCGCCTGCGGTTTACAGTGATAGGAGTCAGTAGACATGAGATACCAATGTACCGTTTTGCTTACTATATCATTACTCCCTCTGAAGGTATACTGTGTTTTACCGATATATTTGATTATTTCGGCATCAACGTCCGTTTCCTCCTTTACCTCTCTCAAGGCTGTCTGCTTAAAGGTTTCTCCGTTTTCAACCGTGCCCTTTGGCATAACCCAGCCCATATAGCGTCCGTTTTGGTTTTTATAAAGCAACAGAACCTTGTCCCGATGAATAACAACTCCTCCGCAGCTGACTGCTTCAATCATGTTATTACCTCCGATTCTGTCTTAAAAATACATATATTAAATTTATTATACACCAACCGGAAGGACATTTCAACCGCAAAAGCAAATTTTGCTAAAAAATATATTGCCGAAAGCATAAGCTTTGTATAAATTTCATTTTTTTGACTGCCTTTTATGATACACTGTATAAAAATTGCAGAAAATATCCACTATAGTTAAAAGAATATATTTCTAAATCAAGTACACTTATATCATCCGTATATCACTGCCGTAGAAAAAGTAAATTTCATATCTGCCTATAATTCTCGATACTATTCTGTCCGAATAAAGAGGTCTTAATTCATTCGGACTTAAGTTGGAAGAAATTATAGTTGACTTGTTGTTTATAAGCCTGCTGTTTATGATATTAAAAAACTCGGATACCGTAAAGTTGTTTGGAGATTCCGTTCCCAGATCGTCAATAATAAGTAAATCTGTATCAAAGAGCATTTCCACGGCTTCGGAAGGTTCCTCGTCAAAATCCCCTCGTCTGAAACGATTACTTTCCAAAAGTGAAGCCAGAGAATAAGCTGTCATATATATAACACTTTCTCCTCTGTCTAAAAGTTCTTTGGCAACACAGGAGCACATAAAAGTTTTACCAAGACCCGAATTGCCATAGAAAAACATATTAAAGCAAGGATTATCAGCCTTCATATCTCTTTTTACAGACTTAAGTATTTCCCTCATATTTTCCCGTGGGGTAAGTTCCTTATCTTCAAATACATCATCTGAATAAAATTCAAGGTTGAAATTATCAAAATTTTCTATGCTCAGCAAAGTATTCAAATTGGACATTGCATAGTATTTGTCAATAAGCT
Organism: uncultured Clostridia bacterium; assembly: GCA_944383875.1. Taxonomy (GTDB): domain Bacteria; phylum Bacillota; class Clostridia; order Lachnospirales; family CAG-274; genus CALWRD01. Next base: position 29,443 of record CALWRD010000159.1, read on the forward strand.
TTTTCTTCATACAACTGCACTTCTGACTGCCTATATATCCGGTATCTTTACATTCCGAGCAGGTGTATATAGGCTCAAGATACTCCCCTGTTAGCCCAACAGATGCAAGGGCAGCAGTTTTTATATCTTTGTTTTTATTTATTTCCCGTTTAACCTTTTCTATTTCCTCGGAAGAGGCATGTCGAAGCGCAAGCCTTACAAGAGATGTACCAAGTTCTTTCAGCCGTTTATCCGCTTCCTCAACCACGGGCAGTCGTTTATAAACCTTATTCCTTCGTTGTTCAATCAGCCTTTCGTTTTTATCCCTTGTAACCTCATATTCTCTTTGTATCTGTCGGTATATGTATTGCTTATTCATTTCTCGGCGTTTCTCCTTTGTTTCTTTCGCCTGATTGCAGCCTCTATTTCCTCATCGGTATATACAGGCTGATTATAATTTACAAACTTTGTTTGTGCCACAGGACGTTGTGCGGAAATATTTTTTGCATTTGCATTATTGGTACGAACCTCTTTATTTTCCGCCTTCTTTTTAATAAAGGCAAGGTCAGTGGCATTAACTTCCGCAATTGTTTTTAATCCCTTTTTATACCAGTCCTTAATTATACCGTCTGCATATTCCCATGCGACTTTACCCGTCTTAAGCAAAGTACGGTCACATGCCAGCTTAATTAAATCAAGGGGCATCTTAAGCTTAAATAGCCAGTCATCCATAAATTTCCGTTCTTTTTCACCTGGATTTCTGGCTCCTATTCCAAAGGCATTCATTATGTCATGATAATTGTTGTAATGGGTATTGATATATTCTTCCGCTTCCTCGCAGGTACTTATACCCTTATCAGCCCAGTCACAAGCCGTTTTTTCAATGTAACGCATTGATTTGCCCCTGCAATGTCCGAACAAGTACATTATCACTTCCGCAGATAATCCAAGCCATTGATAAAATCCCACAACCGTACTTAAATCAGATGGAGTAAAGGGTTTGGCATATATCTGCTCCGCAGCCTGAACTATCTGACCTATCTCCGGATTAACTTCTAACAGCTCGTTAATATCTTCGGAAGTATATGTCGGTTTTATCGGCTGTGGTTTTGTTTCCGTCAAAATCGGCTCTTTTATCGCAGTCTCTTCCCTAATACCTTTGTTAAGATCCAAAAACTCAATGCTGCAATCATTTTCATTTTTTTCAAGTGCAATAACTCCGCACTTTTCCCAATACTCCCACGCTCTTATCACGTCAGACTCCAAAATATCCAACTTATCTGCAATTTCCGCATTTTCGATCTGCTCACCGGATGCCGCACATTTCAAGCCATATATATAGATTATTGAAAAAACGGGCGACTTTGCTTTTGGCATATATTCTTCTATAAATATATTACTTATGGGGGTCACGCCGGTATTAACTTGAAATTTAATCATAATATTCTCACCATTATTTCTTAGGAACGATTTCTATCCAGTAATTATCCGGATCTGAGATAAAATAAATACCCATTGCGGGATTTTCAAAGCAAATACAACCCATTTCCTTATGCTTTTTGTAAGCTGAATCAAAATCATCTGTCTCAAACGCCAGATGAAACTCATTATCGCCCAAATTATAGCTGTCCTTTTCCCAATCCCTGAGCCAGGTTAGCTCCAGACTGTGGGAAGTTTTTCCGTCACCCAAATACACAAGGATAAAACTGCCGTCATCCGCCTCCTTGCGGCGTATTTCCTTAAGTCCCAAGGCATCCTTGTAAAAATCAAGAGACTTATCAAGGTCAATTACGTTAAAATTATTATGTGCAAAAGTAAAATTCATATTTATTCCTCCGATATAGTAAAACTTTCTCCTCTGTATGAAGCATTTCTGAGCAGTGCCGCTTCTCTCGGTTCAAGCTGAAAAGCCAACTCTTCAGCCGTTTCGTACTTATCCCACATATGCATAGGAAAGATATTTTCGGCATTTGCATATTTCATAAACAGTCTGATTCCACGCTGTCGGTCATTCTGACTTTGTCGGGGATCAAGGGGAATGAAAGCAAGCAAAAAATCAGTTCCCCTTAACTTTTCCATCTCCTTAATATAGCTTGCCTCCATATTTGTGTTATATTCACTGCTTTCACCCTTCCAAATCCAATCGTTTAAATCACCGGCGTGATAAATAAGTTTTCCGTCATCATCAACTATAAATGCAACCCCCAAATCTGTTGATTTAAGAGTTTTAACCGAAATTTTATCAATAATTACGGTCTGCGACGGAGCCACAAAATCCGTACGGGAGTAGAGTTCTGCAGGTACATATTTTTTTAATATATCATCTGAAAGTATATAATGTACGTTAGGATGATGTACTGTTTTTTCAAAAAGCTTTTCGGAAAAATGATCTCCGTGTGAATGACTGGAAAAACAATAAAGGGGCTTGTCGCAGTTTAATTCGGGAATATCTCCGTCAAAATAATCAAACAAAAAAAGACCGGTATCACTTTCCACCAAAAAACAGCTATGATTTATATATGTAACCTGCATGTAAATCCTCCTTTCGGTTATGTTAAAAACGATAATGTTTTTTGCTGACAAGTATGCGTAAACAACAAATACATCCGCTTTATTATCTCACTGTTTGTACATAATAAGCATCAAAAAAATTCTGCTTAACCTTACCGCACAATTCAGCAATTATATTCCACCGATTATATTATAATATATTTTGCTGATTTGCACAAGATGATGATATGATAAAAACAACCAAAAAGGTGCAGACAAAACGCCTGCACCTTTTAAACACTTTACATAAATAAGCCGTTATTATATTACTGATTATTTATCAGCCAAGCTCAGCAAAGTACTTGATTGTTCTAACCATCTGGCTTGTGTATGAGTTTTCATTATCATACCAAGATACAACCTGAACCTCATACTGATCATCAGAAATCTTGTTAACCATAGTCTGGGTAGCATCAAAGAGTGAGCCATACTTCATACCGATAACATCGGAAGAAACAATGAGGTCTTCATTGTAACCGAAAGATTCATCGGAAGCAGCCTTCATAGCAGCATTGATAGCATCAACGGTGATATCCTTGCCCTTAACAACAGCAGTAAGGATAGTAGTTGAACCTGTAGGAACAGGAACTCTCTGTGCAGAACCGATAAGCTTGCCATTAAGCTCAGGGATAACAAGACCGATAGCCTTAGCAGCACCTGTAGAGTTAGGAACAATGTTGATAGCTGCGGCACGTGCCCTTCTGAGGTCGCCCTTTCTCTGAGGACCGTCAAGGATCATCTGGTCGCCTGTGTAAGCGTGGATTGTAACCATGATACCTGACTGAATTTCAGCAAAGTCGTTAAGAGCCTTAGCCATAGGAGCAAGGCAGTTTGTTGTACAGGAAGCAGCGGAAATGATCTTGTCTTCCTTAGTAAGTATGTCATGGTTTGTGTTAAATACAATAGTAGGAAGATCGTTGCCTGCAGGAGCGGAAATAACTACCTTCTTAGCACCTGCATTGATGTGAGCCATTGACTTTTCCTTTGAAGTATAGAAACCTGTACATTCAAGAACAACGTCAACATCAAGCTCGCCCCAAGGAAGGTTGTTAGCGTCAGCCTCCTTGTAGATCTTAATTTCCTGACCGTTTACAATAATAGAATCATCTGTAGCCTCTACAGTACCCTCAAACTTACCCTGAGCAGAATCATACTTAAGAAGGTGAGCAAGCATCTTAGGTGCTGTAAGGTCGTTAATAGCTACAACTTCGTAACCGTCAGCAACAAACATCTGTCTGAAAGCAAGACGACCGATACGACCGAAACCATTAATAGCAACTTTTACCATTTTTTTATTCCTCCTAAAAATATATTTAGATTGATCGGGAGGTAACCCCGAGTTGTTACCCTTTGTAACCAATTAACATTATATCACATTTATTGCAAAAGATAAACAATTTTTTGTATCTTTTACATTTTTTATCAACTTTTATGAACAAGTGCTATAATTGAAAGAACAAGAGCCGCCGCACTCATCAATAACGCCGTACCACTTATGGCAACACTTACAATTTTCATATCAATACCTCCAATTTAGTCGTATTTTAATAGCAAAATTTGTATAAAATCACCAGTTTTGTCTGTTAACTGAAGTATTTAACGCCGGAAAGTATAATCTTTTGATCTTTTTCTCCGCATACGTTTTTATATACGCCCTTACTGATACGTTCGGTATGTCCCATTTTTCCGAGTACACGACCGTCGGGGCTTGTAATACCCTCAATAGCATATACCGAACCGTTTGGATTATACCTGATGTCATAAGTAGGCTCACCATTCGGTTCGACATACTGTGTTGCAATCTGTCCGTTAGCCTCAAGCGCTTTTATGGTAGCCTCATCTGCCACAAAACGTCCCTCACCGTGTGAAAAAGCAACGGTGTGAATATCCCCTACTTCACTTTCCCAAAGCCATGGGGACTTATTTGAAACAATCTTGGTATTTGCCAAGCAGGATACGTGTCTGCCTATGGTGTTGAATGTAAGGGTAGGGGAATTTTCCTCCATATCCCTTATTTCGCCGTATGGCACAAGACCCAGTTTGATAAGTGCCTGGAAGCCGTTGCAGACACCCAGCATAAGTCCGTCCCTGTTTTTAAGCAGATTGTTTACTACCTCGGTAATCTTTGGATTGCGGAATACGGCAGCTATGAACTTACCAGAACCCTCAGGCTCATCACCTGCGCTGAAACCGCCGGGAACCATAATTATCTGCGAATTATTAATCATTTCAGCCATCTTGTCAATGGATTCACTGAGCCACTCATTCTTAAGGTTTGAAATAACAAGGGTATCGGCAACCGCACCTGCCCTTTCAAAAGCCCTTAAGGTATCATATTCACAGTTTGTACCGGGGAATACGGGAATAAGCACACGAGGAGAGGCTATACCCTTACCCGATGTCTTCTTAACAGCAATATTAAAACTCTTTAAAGTAATATCGCTGTCATCAAAGGTATCAAAATACTTGGTTGGGAACACCTTTTCAAGAGGCTTGAACCATGCTCTTAAAGCTTCGTCCAATGTAATTGTTTCACCGTTTGCCACAATGTACGCTTTATCAATAGTATTACCGATTACCTTGCAATTATAAGCCTTAAGTTCCTCAATGGCACTGTCATCCGCAAGCTCCAATACAAAGGAACCATAGCTCCAGTTAAATAAATCATCATCATTAATTTCAGCGCCTATTCCGTTACCGAAACACATCTTGCTTACTGCCGCCGAAACACCGCCGAAACCTATAGTTGCAGCCGAAACAACCTTTTTGCTTTCAATAAGGTTGCTGACAACATCAAAGTTTTTCTTAAGCACCTCAAAATCAGGTCTGTCATATTCATCATATGCGGCTGTCAGCTTAACTATCTTGTGTCCCGCAGCCTTAAATTCAGGGGAAATAACCTTGTCCATATCCGTTACGTCAACTGCAAAGGAAACAAGAGTAGGAGGTACATCCATATCCTTAAATGTACCGGACATACTGTCCTTGCCGCCTATTGAACCGGTACCAAGCTGCATCTGTGCTTCAAGTGCGCCGAGAAGTGCCGCAAACGGCTTTCCCCATCTGCTTGCTTCCTCACCCAGTCTTTCAAAATATTCCTGGAAGGTAAGCCTTACCCTGTCATATCTGCCGCCGCCTGCTACTATCTTAGCTACAGATTCAACCACCGCATACATTGCACTGTGGAATGGACTCCATTTAGCAACAACAGGGTTGTAACCCCAGCTCATAAGTGTGGTAGTAGTGGTTTCGCCCTTAAGAACAGGAACCTTGGCTGCCATTACCTCCGCAGGCGTCAACTGATTTTTGCCGCCGAAAGGCATAAGCACAGTGTTTGCACCAATGGTTGAGTCAAATCTTTCAACAAGA
>CALWRD010000160.1 GCA_944383875.1 uncultured Clostridia bacterium
CTGTCCGCATTACTTTTTTGCGGTGCACAGGTTCTTAGGGGCGGCGTTCCCGCCCCTAAGCCGTGCAAGTTTGAATTTATGAAATAAATTCAAATCCCGTAGGGATGCGATCTTTTCCTTTCAGAAAAAATCGCACGCCGCCTCGGAAAAGTGGCGCTTTTGCCTACTTTTCTCGCAGAAAAGTAGGAATCCCATTGTGGGATAAAGGGAAAGTTAAAAATAGTAGATTTATGCTGCGGTAGCGAAAAAAAGTTTTTACACATAGGTTTTACCAAAACCTATAGGAAATAACAAAGTGGAGCAATAGGGCAGCATATATTTGATGAAGAAAGTATTATGTATTTTGGTTTGCGGTAAAAATTGCATTGTGGTATAATTGTGTCAGATAAAAGTGTAAATTGCGAGGTGGATAATGTGGATAAGTATGAGGTTTTAAGTGAATATTTCGGGCACAGCACCTTCCGTGAGGGGCAGGAGGAGATAATCGACGCCATTCTCTCCGGCAGGGATGTGCTGGGCATTATGCCTACGGGTGCGGGGAAGTCAATATGCTATCAGGTGCCTGCCCTTATGCTTGAGGGAATCACGGTGGTGGTTTCCCCACTGATTTCCCTTATGAAGGATCAGGTTGCCTCCCTTATGCAGTCCGGCATAAAGGCGGCTTACATAAATTCCTCTCTGACCTTTGCCCAGTACAAGGAGGTATTCAGACGTGCCTATACGGGGCGGTACAAAATTATCTACGTTGCGCCGGAGCGGCTTATTACCGATGAATTTACCGCCTTTTCCAAACAGATGAAAATATCAATGGTGACGGTGGATGAGGCGCACTGTGTATCCCAATGGGGACAGGATTTTCGTCCCGGGTACCTTAAGATAGCGGACTACATCGACTCTCTGCCAAGCCGTCCCATAGTTGCCGCCTTTACAGCCACCGCCACTTCAGAGGTAAAGGAGGACATTATCCGTCTGTTAAGGCTGCAAAATCCCTTTACCATGACCACGGGTTTTGACAGGAAAAACCTGTATTTCGGGGTGCTTAAGCCAAAGGACAAGTACACGGCGCTTAAAAGCATACTCGACGACAAGAGGGACAAAAGCGGCATTGTCTACTGCCTTGCCAGAAAGACCGTTGAAGAGGTATGTGACAGGCTTAACCGTGACGGCTTTGCCGCCACCCGATACCATGCAGGTCTGAGCGAGGAGGAGCGGCACAAGAATCAGGACGACTTTCTCTATGACAGGCGCACGGTTATGGTTGCCACAAATGCCTTCGGTATGGGTATTGACAAGTCCAATGTTGCCTATGTGGTTCATTACAATATGCCCGCCAATCTGGAAAGCTATTATCAGGAGGCGGGCAGGGCAGGGCGTGACGGCAGCAGGGCGGAGTGCATACTCCTTTACAGCGGTCGTGACGTTATGGTCAATCAGTATCTGATTGAGCAGAGGGAGGAAAATGAGGAGCTTACCCCACAAATGCGCAGGAAGGTGAAGGAAAACGAGCTGGAAAAGCTTAAGAAGATGACCTATTACTGCACTGTTGGGAAGTGCTTAAGGGAGTTTATGCTTAATTATTTTGACGAGGACGCTCCTTCCTTCTGCGGCAACTGCTCAAACTGCGAAAGGGGCTTTGAGGCGGTGGACGCCACGGAAACGGCACAGAGGATCATTGCCTGCATTGAAAGGCTTGGGGAGCGCAATCTGCATTTCGGAAAAACTATGATAATTGATGTTCTCCGAGGTGTGGAAAATGACAGGATAAGACGTTTCCACCTTGACGGGCTTTCCATACACGGTATTCTGCACAAGGAATCCGCTGCCCGTCTCAGGGCGGTTATAGATTTTATGCTGGAAAACGGGTATCTTAAGACGGAGGGTGAGCATCCCGTGCTTTACACCTGCGAGAGGGCAGGGAATATTGCCGCAGGAAAGGAGCGGATTACCGTCCGTGTTCCCGTGGAAAACACCGTATACAAGTCTGTGGGTGAGGAAAGCGGCATTGATCAGGAGCTTTTCAGTGAGCTTAAGGCACTGCGTATGCGCCTTGCCGCAAGGCTACACGTGCCTGCCTATATTATTTTTACCGACGCCTCCCTTAAAGATATGTGCAGAAAACGTCCCACAAACCGTGACGAGCTGCTGAGGGTGTCGGGGGTAGGAGCTGTCAGAGCGGACAAGTACGGGAAAGAGTTTTGCAAGCTGATTGCAGCCTATGTCAGCCGAAAGAGATGATATAGTTTTAAAAGCGGCATATCGCAAGGGGATATTTCTCCCTTTGGAGTTGCCGCTTTTTATCATTTAACTGTCAACTAAAAAACGATATACCCCAATAAGAATGTTTTCCACTTTGACTGTAATTTCCGTTATGTTCAAAAATGAAGATTTTTTACAAGACTTTTTATCTCCGTAATGCTAAAATTATTGAAGCGAGGTAAAAACATGCGAGAAGGGTCAGATTAAAATATTTAATTAAAGTAAAGCGGCATACCGCAACAGTCCTCCTATTGCAGTGTGCCGCTTATGGTATTTAATGGCAGTGATGTTCGCCGCAGCCGTGATTACCGCAGCTGTGTCCCTCCTCATGGGAGTGGTGGTCACAGTGCACATCGGGATTAAAGTCAAGCTTACCCTCCAGCAGAGCAGCTACCGCATCATCGGCACTGCCGATTACGCCGCCGTAGAGCTTAATGCCTGCCTGAGCAAGAGCAGTCTGTGCGCCGCCGCCTATGCCGCCGCAGATAAGGGTATCCACGCCCCTGTCCTTGAGAAAGCCCGCAAGGGCGCCGTGTCCGCTGCCCATGGTATCCACAACTTCGCTGTCCTTAACAGCCCCGTCCCTTACCTCATAAATCTTAAAAGCTTCGGTATGTCCGAAGTGCTGAAATACCTGTCCGTTGTCATAAGTTACTGCAATTTTCATTTAACTCGTCCTTTCTTATTTTCCGCATTTGCAGCCCTTGCTGCCGCAGCCGCAGTCATTGCCGCCTTCACACAGAACATAGTCCCCGCCTTCTATCTTAAGGCGCTTGCCGTTGACAAGGGAATCCGCAAGTTTGCGCCGTGCGCCGTTGTAAATGGACTGCACCGTGGTACGTGCAACATTCATCCGCAGGGAGCATTCCTCCTGTGTAAGTCCTTCAAGGTCAATAAGCCGTATGCTTTCAAATTCATCAACCGTCATCACAACGTCCTCGGTGTGCCCGCCGCTTAGGGGTCCGAAATTTCTGCATCCGGGCATAACGCAAATCCGCCGTCTTTTGTATGGTCTTGGCATAAAAAACCTCCGTTTCCGACTTATGTCAATAATTATTGTACTACTTTTTTTGCCCTGAGTCAATAAACTTAAGCTGTCATTTTAGGTTTTTGCAATAAAACCTATAAAAAATTTTCCTTTTTAAACAAAGTTAAATATGTTTTCTTTTCCCTTAATCCCAATTAGGCTTACGAGAAAAATCAATTTTTGCTATTGACTTTTGTCTGTTTTCGGATTATAATGAGCATTATCCAATTTCGGATTATATATGTTCATCGGAGGACCGTGTATCGCAATACACAAGGAGATACTTTATCTCCGGTCGAAGAAGATGTCGGGTGCGCCCGGTTATTGAAAAGATAACCGGGCGCTATTTTTTTATTAAGAAAGCAATACTTATGCCGACAGAAGATTTAAGTCATTTGACGGAAAGGAGTTATATATGAGTTCTACAGCGTTTTTTTCCAAAACTTCGCCTTTGAAGCTTTTCTTTCTTGCTTCAATTCCCGGGATGATCAGTATGCTTGCCTCATCCCTGTATCAGACCATTGACGGAGTTTTTGTGGGTCAGTTTTTGGGTGCAACGGCATTTGCGGCGATTAATCTTGCAATGCCCTTTGTTATCATTAACTTTTCCCTGTCGGATTTGGTGGGTGTAGGGTCCGCTGTCCCTATTTCAATCTGTCTGGGTAAAAAACAGGATGGGGAAGCAAATAATATCTTTACATGCAGCTGCCTTATTATAGTAGGTACCGGCATAATAGTGGGAGGAATTTTGTTCTCCGCTGCGCCTCTGCTTATCCGTCTGATGGGAGCAGAGGGTGAGTTTGCGGAGCTGGCGGTTAAATACCTTAGGGTATATGCCCTTTGTTCACCGCTAACCACAATCGTATATGCCCTTGACAACTATCTGCGTATCTCAGGATATATTCGGGGCAGTATGGGTGTAAACATCCTTATGTCCCTGCTTTCTGCCATATTGGAGTTTTTATTCCTTGGGGTTTTTGGCTGGGGAATCTGGGCGGCTGCCCTTGCCTCATGCAGCGGTATGTTTATCTGCGCCATTATAGCCCTTTCACCCTTCTTCAGGGGAAAAGCTTTGCTGCGTTTTTGCAGACCACGTTTTTCTCTTAAGATGGTGCGGCAAATTGTTTCCTGCGGCAGTCCAAGCTTCTTGAATAATGTTGCAAGCAGGATTACATCTATTATAATGAATGCGATTTTAATTCGTATCGGCGGCGAGACAGCTGTTTCGGTATACGGCGTTCTGATGTTTGTGGACGGTTTTATTCAGCCCCTTCTCTACGGAATGTGCGACTCCGTTCAGCCTGCCGTGGGCTACAACTGGGGTGCGGGAAAGTATTCCCGTGTCAGGGCGATTGAAAAGTGCTGCTTTGCGGCAAGCGCCGTTGTTTCAATTGGTATGGTGTTTGTCATTGCGTTTTTCCCCGAACAGATTACAAGGCTGTTTGTTGCGGATGTGGGGGCTGATGTTCTGAGTGTTTCGGTCAGTGCGCTGAGACTTTTCTGCCTGACATATTTTATCAGGTGGTTTTCCTTCGCTACCCAAAGCTATATGCTGGCGATTGAAAAATCCCTGCCTGCCTCTGTTATTTCGGTATCCACCGCACTTATCTTCCCGATAATTCTGCTGGCTGTGATGTGGCCTCTGGGATTGACGGGTATATGGTTAAATCTTGCGGGAACTTCTGTATTGTCCGCAATTTTATCTGTCATTATTTTAAAGAAACTGCGTCATGAATTACTACAGCCTGATATGGCGGATTGAAACGGGAGGTAAATAATATGAATGTTATTACAATCAGTCGTGAATTCGGAAGCGGAGGACGTGAGCTGGGCAAAAGGTTGGCAGATATACCGGGATATACTTATTATGACCGGGAGATTGAGGCGGATATTGCCAAGCGTTTGGATATGGATGAGGGGTACATTTCTCGCTCCATAGAGCAGGGTGCTGTTATGAACATACCCCTTCATTTCGGAAGGACGCTTGCCAGCCCCTATATGCTCAGACAGCAGATAGATATTCCGGTTGAGAAGCAGCGGGTGCTCAAAGAGATTGCCGCAACCTCCCACTGCGTCATTGTGGGAAGGGCGGCAGATGTGATTCTGGCGGAGCATAAGCCCTTCAAGATTTTTGTCTATGCAGATATGCAGCATAAAATAAAACGCTGCCAAAGCTACAGTGCACCGGGAGAAAACCTGACCCCCGGTGAGCTGAAAAAGTCAATAAAGAAAATGGATGCAAAGAGAAGGGAATATCTTACTATGTTTGGAGTTTCGGACTGGGGAGATAAAAAAAATTACCATCTTTGCATCAACACAACGGGGATGGAAATTAAGAAAATTGCGCCCCATATTGCGGAATATGCAAAAGAATGGTTTTAAGAAAAAATAATGCCGACAGATAATCGGGCTGTCGCCTTTGAAAGAAATGCACGCATTTCTTTCAGTAAGGGTACTGACGTACCCACCAATGAAAGTAGCGACCCATGCCTCAAGGGGCTTTGCCCCTTTCGACACTCTCGCTATTCCCTCGAACGGGCAAAGCCCGTTCTGCGGATTAAAGTCTGCGACGCTTTTATATGTCAGTAATTTCAATATTTCACTAAAACAGTAAAATTTATTCAAAATATTGCAGCAAATTAGGGGGTGTTAATGCGACACCCCTATCTGTTTAAAATCCATGCTATGCCTGCCGCCATCCTTTTGACAGGGTTTTTAAAATGATTTCCCGGGTTCAGTTCAAAGGTGGTATCAATGCCTTTGCCTTGATAAAATGCCTCAATCTTTTCGGTATTATCCTGCACGGTTTTCATATAGGGATTGCGGGTTTTGCACTCCTTATTCCCAAGGGAAAAGTAGAGGCAGCGGGGTGTTGTTTTCATTTCATGGGAAAAGACATATTCCTTAAAGTCGGGAAACCAGAGGGAGCCTGAAATACTTGCCGCCCTTAAAAAAACATCGCTGCAATAAAGTGAATATATGGCAAATAAGCCACCAAGGGAGTAGCCTGCTATGCCACGCCACAAAGCCTTTCCCGAAATTTCCTTTTCCGCCCTTGGCATAATTTCCTCTTCCAGAAGGTGAAGGTATTCATCAGCTCCTCCGGTGCAGGGGGTATTGTTTTCAGAAATGGGAGGAATATCCCAAGGTGACATATCACGGTCCCAGTCAAGCCCGCAGATTGCCGCAAGGGTAAAGTCGGGACAGTTTTTCTCTTTCAGCTCCCTATATACATCCTCTCCCTCCTCGCTGTAGGTGTGGAGATATATGATGGGGCTGTCTGCCGAGACAGCGGGATAAACTGTGATTTTTTTATTCTGTACCGTGAACTTACGCATTTTATTTCCTTTCCCTTTTCTTGACTGCTTTTGTTGTAAATATTATACTATACCTATATTATAAATCAAGTGTACAGAAATGCAGTGTATGAAAAGAGGTATATTATGTTAATTAATTTTAAAGAAATGAAAGAGGTTGCAATTCCGCATCTCAATGGTGGAGAGGGTGAGGTATCCGCAAAGATGTTTATGGATGAAAAGGGCAAGATTATGCTCAGCCGTTTACCTGTGGGTGCGTCAATAGGTATGCACACCCATACCGCAAGCAGTGAGATGAACTATGTGATAAGCGGGGAAGGCAAGGCGGTCTGTGACGGTAAGGATGAGGTGCTGAAGGCGGGTGCGTGCCAGTATTGTCCGAAGGGCTCAAGCCACAGTATAATCAACACAGGTCAGGAGGATCTGGTGCTGTTTACGGTTGTGCCGGAGCAATAAAAAACATAGCTGCGATAAGAAGGCTTTTATCTCAAGTTTTGTTCGGGATAAAAGCCCTTTTAAAATTACTCATCTTTATTGTCTGAAGTTATTTTTGAAATTTTGCACAAATATGTACAGATTTCTTCAACGGAATACTGATTTTTACCCATACCGAGCAGATAATATGCCGAGGCAATCAGTCCGCCGCTGCGGTACTGAGCCAGCAGAGGAATGGGGGCATTAAAGCGGAAGCCTTTTTTCTCAAAGAAGTATAAATATTCGGCGATATGCTGGCTCAATATGTTTTGAAGAGTTTGGATGAACACGCCGGAAGTGTTGTTTTTGGCAATGAGTTTAAATTTTCTTTCATTATTATGTATATATTCGATGACGGAGTTTAAAAGGGCGTAGTAAAACTCCGAGGGGTTTTCGTAGTTGTCGGGAGCGGCAAAGCTTCCTGAAAGCTCAGCTATAACCTCGTCAATGACAAAGCTCAACAGCTGATACTTGTCCTCAAAGTGTTTATAAAAGGTTGTGCGGTGTACCTGTGCCCTTTCGCATATGTCAACCACCTTGATTTCATCGAAAGGCTCTTTGTCCATCAGCTCCATAAGTGCTGCCGAAAGTGCTGCTCGTGTTTTGACGGTGCGCATATCCTGCTTTTTCATAACGTAAAACCTCCGAAAAAATAGTATTTCTTCAATATACGGCGGCAGTATAAATTTGTTTTGCCGGGGCAGAATATTTTAGGAAAAAAACGATAAATCGGCAAAACAAGGTGGATATATGGAGAAAACACTAACTTTTATTAAAAAATATGCTTCTCTGCCGGCGGGTATTTTTTTAATGGCTTTTTCGCTGCACTCGTTTTTTGAACCCTTTGACATAGTTTCCGGGGGAGCTACCGGACTTGGCATTATATTGGAGGACCTAGTCGGCATACCTCTTTGGATAAGCAACCTTGCCATCAACGTGCCGTTGTTTGTATGGGCATATTTTGTCTTTGACAAACATTTTGTATTGCGTGCGGCGGCGTCGGAGCTGCTTTTTACCTTTTTTCTTTACCTGTTTGAGGGGCTTTATTTAGTTGAAAGCGACTTCGTTACTTCGGCAATATTCGGCGGTGCACTATACGGAGTGGGGGTGGGAATGGTACTTCGCACCGGCACCACCACCGGAGGCACGGACCTTGCCGCAAGCATAGTAAACAGCATCTTTTCACATATAAAGATACCTGTTGCCATGCTGATTCTGGATGTGGCGGTAATACTGACGGGCTTTACGGTGTTCGGTACCGTCAGGGCAATGTACGGCATTATAGCTGTGACGGTAATGAGCAAAACCTCCGACTTTGTGCTTACGGGGCTTAATTTTGCCAAGGCGGCATTTATCGTAAGCGAAAAGGGAGAGGAACTGGGTAAAGCCCTTACAGGCAGCCTTGACAGGGGAGCTACCCTTATTAAGGCAAACGGAGTGTATTCCGGCAGCGATAAGCAGGTGCTTATAGTTGCCGCACCACGAAAGCAAATCCCCGCTCTCAGAGAAATAACCGGGAAAATCGACCCGAATTGCTTTATGTTTGTGACTGATATAAGGGAGATATTGGGAAAGTTTCGGGAGTGAACCTCCCTGCCTTACACGGGCACAGGTTACTGTTGCCTAACTTTAAAAAGTATTGTCGGATTTTTGTATTTACAAAAAACTACAGGGATTTTCGATGGATAAAAGTAAGATTTTGCCTATTTTTTCCTTACAAATTAACTTTTATTTAACCAAAGGAGCTTTATGCCCTATATATTAAACAAAAAATACAAAATGACGGGCAGCTTTGTTGTGAAAATTGACATAATAATTTTAAGTTTGTACAAAATGTGTTGAAACTGGTGATATTTACTTCATTGCTTTGGCTATATTACAGCGTTTTTGTTCAATAATTACTTAAATGTGTAATCCTTTGGGCAAGTTGTACAAATTCGTTAGAGTTTATTTGTAAAATAAAGATATGGAGAGTTTCCGAGAAATAAGGTATTATATTACTTAAGCAGAGGGCAGTGTGTATGCCCGCCAAATTGTAAGGAGGATTAATTAAATGGCAGATCTTAAATTAAAGAATATTGTAAAAAAGTATCCAAACGGCTTTATTGCAGTTAAGGACTTTAACCTTGATATAGCTGATAAGGAATTTATCATCTTCGTAGGTCCTTCAGGATGCGGTAAGTCTACTACCCTTAGAATGATCGCAGGTCTTGAGGATATTTCAGCCGGCGAGCTTTACATAGGCGACAAGCTGATGAACAATGTATCACCTAAGGACAGAGATATTGCGATGGTTTTCCAGAACTACGCTCTGTATCCACATATGACTGTATATGACAACATGGCATTCGGTCTTAAGCTGCGTAAGGTTCCTAAGGATGAAATTAACAAGAAGGTACATGAGGCAGCTAAGATCCTTGATATCGAACACCTCCTTGACAGAAAGCCAAAGGCTCTTTCCGGTGGTCAGCGTCAGAGAGTTGCTATGGGTCGTGCCATCGTGCGTGAGCCAAAGGTATTCCTTATGGACGAGCCTCTTTCAAACCTTGATGCAAAGCTGAGAGTACAGATGAGAAGTGAGATTTCCAAGCTTCACCACAAGCTTCAGACTACTTTCATCTACGTTACACATGACCAGACAGAGGCTATGACACTTGGTACTCGTATCGTAGTACTTAAGGACGGTATCATTCAGCAGGTTGATACACCTCAGAACCTTTACAACAAGCCTGTTAACCTTTTCGTTGCAGGTTTCATCGGTTCTCCACAGATGAACTTCATTGATGCTAAGGTTGTTCAGGTAGGCGCTGATGTACTTGTAAGCTTCGGCGAATACAGAGTTAAGCTTCCTGAGCACAAGACAAGGGCTCTTATCGACGGCGGTTATGTTGATAAGGACGTTATCCTGGGTATCAGACCTGAGGATATTCATGAGGAGGATCTCTTCCTTAAGACTTCTCCTGAGAGCGTTGTTGACGCACAGGTTGAGGTTACTGAGCTTCTCGGTGCTGAAACAAACCTCTATCTTATGATTGCAGGTCAGAACGTTACAGCTAAGGTTGACTCACGTTTTACAGCTAAGATCGGTGATGTGGTTAAGGTTGCTTTCGATGTAAACAGGATGCACATCTTCGACAAGGCTACAGAGGCTGTTATCAGCAACTGATTTTAATGTAATACTCAGAGCTTGTTAAGCTCTCGTAAAAAGGGACTGGCGCACAAACCTGAATTTGGCTTGCGGCAGTCCCTTTAATTACAAAGAAATAAGGATAATTTTCGGGGAACGCAGAGATGACGGCGTTTCCTTTTTTAAAAGCACAAAAGCGGGCTGATAAGATGATTTGGGAGACCTGAGGTACGCTATGCTCCGACCGTTGAGGATAAATATTTTATATACCGGTGTATATAAATACCTATAAAAGAAAAAAATAACAAATAACTTTTATTTAAATTAATTTATGTAGAATGTGAGGGTGAAATTGAAATGCTTGAAGAAAATGTTATGATACCATTTTTAAAAAAATTTGACCAATATCCTTTCTGTGTAAAGATTAACGGTAAGGAATATCAAATCGGAGAGGGAAAGCCCGAGTTTACGGTGACGTTTATAAAGAATATTCCTTTGACTTCACTTATGACCAGTACTTCCATTGCCTTAGGTGAGGCATATATGGACGGGGATTTGGAAATCGAGGGGGATCTGTACTATGCCCTGGATCACTTTTTGGGACAGATGAATAAGTTCTCCACCGACCAATCCGCACTTAAAAAGCTTATCTTTACCTCAACGGGAAAGAAAAATCAGCAAAAAGAGGTTCAAAGCCACTACGACATCGGAAATGATTTTTACAAGCTGTGGCTTGACAAGACCATGAGCTATTCCTGCGGCTACTTTAAACATGAGGATGATACTCTTGAGCAGGCTCAGATCAACAAGGTTGATTACATTCTGGAGAAACTTTATCTCAAAGAGGGGATGTCGCTGCTTGATATTGGCTGCGGCTGGGGCTTTTTGCTTATTGAGGCGGCTAAAAAATATAAGGTTCACGGCACAGGTATTACCTTAAGCGAGGAGCAGTACAAGGAATTTAAGCGTCGTATTGCGGATCAGCATCTTGAGGATCTGCTTGAGGTGGAACTGATGGACTATCGTGACCTGCCTAAGCTGGGCAAGACCTTTGACAGGGTCGTAAGCGTAGGTATGGTTGAGCACGTTGGTCGTGACAACTATCAGTTGTTTATGGACTGCGCAAACAAGGTGTTAAAGGAGGGCGGTGTTTTCCTGCTTCACTTTATCAGCAGCCTGAAGGAACATCCCGGCGATGCATGGATTAAAAAGTATATCTTCCCCGGCGGCGTAGTGCCAAGCCTCAGGGAGATGATTTCCTGTGCCGCAGAGGACGGGTTCCATACCTTGGATGTGGAGGATCTTCGCCTGCACTACAACCGTACCCTCCTTTGCTGGGAGAAGAATTTCAAGGAACATATTGACGAGGTTCGTTCTATGTTTGATGAAAGGTTTGTGCGTATGTGGGATCTGTACCTGTCAGCCTGCGCGGCTACCTTCAATAACGGAGTTATTGATATTCATCAGGTACTCTTTACCAAGGGCATTAATAATGACCTGCCTATGGTAAGGTGGTATTAAGATAAGTGCTGAAAAGGCTTTTGTATATAAGGGACGCTGCGGCGTCCCTCAGGCTGTCGAAAAAGTCGACAGCCTTGCAAGAAATGCACTTTTGCTATGCAAAAGCCAGCCTTTGGCTGTCCGCATTACTTTTTTGCGGTGCAGAAAATGCTTGCATTTCTTGCAGTAAGGGTACTTACGTACCCACCAATGAAAGTAGTGAGCCGTGCCTCAATGGGATAAACCCCCTTTCGACACTCTCACTATACCCTCGGCGAAAATGCGATTTCCGCCTGCGGATTAAAGTCTGCGACGCTAGTTGCAAGCTGCGTGGTTGCAAACTTCAAAATTTTGATTGATTTTAGGTTTTTTGACAATCTGAGGGACGCTGAGGCGTCCCTTTTTTGTGATGGCAGAGGTTTTTGTAAAACCTATATAATATTAAAATACGCAAAAGAGCAGAGTATTCCCGTGAAATTTCAAAAGTCCCGAAGGCGGAGTTTGCCCAAGGAATTTACCAAAGGTCAGAGTATGTCCGTAAATTTACAAAACAATCGGGCGGAGTGGTTAGCTAAGGGTAATTTCGGCGTTTTCGGACTGTTCCCGTCTGCGCTGTTTTTTACGTTCTATGGCGTCATTTATTTCCTCGTCGGTATATTCGGGCTGATTATAGTTTACAAATTTCGTGGTATAGGGTGCGGAGCTTTTAGCGGGCTTTGCGGGGGCGGTTTGCAGCTCCTTTCGGGCATAGTCCTCCCATGTCAGTGTGCCTTCGCTTATCAGCCGTTGTATGACCGCATCCGCATAGTACAGTCCCTTTCCCCGTTCCGCAGTAAGTTTAAAGGCATCCTCTATTACTTTCAGATCAATGGCACTGCTCCAGCCGGATACCTTCTTTTTGTCCCTTTCGTGAAATACCCCGAAGTATTTTTTGCAAAGCTCACGGATTTTATTATCTCTTTCTCCTACCCCACCACAGCCTTCGGCTGCTTCACCCTCTCCCGTAGGGAGGGGTTTGGTTTCATTAGGTTTAATTTTATTTGGTCTGGTTTTATTTGATTTGGTTTGTGAGTTATTGACGTCATTAATTTTTGAAAAAAACTGCTTGTATATGGGGGAACGCTTTCCGAGCGCCTCCATACGTTCAATATCCAGCATCCACAAAGCTTCATCCACATAAAGCTCCTTACGTTTTGCCGTTGCCGTGTAGTACACCTCCTGTATCTCAACGGAAGTAAGTATGCCTCTGTCGTACATATTTCTGTCAAAGAGTTTTTCCTCAACCATCATTTCAATCATTTCCTCTATGTCGTCGGCATTCAGTCCGTCGTACTGTGCATAGGTAAACCACAGCCATTTAATGAGGGTGTCCCGTTCCTCATCCTTAATGCTTATGTAGTAGCCCTTGTCGGAGTAGATTGCATCAAGTATCTGCTCATATAAACCTACCGCCTTATTGCCCCACTTCATTTTTAAGCCTATAAATCTTCTGTCATCCGAGAATTTAACCTTTCGTGGGTAATAGTCAAGTCCTGTTTTGAATGGTGCTGCCATATGGGTACCTCCCTTTCTTTTGATAAAACTTTTGCTTTTCCAAAGAAAAGTTTTTTATTGAGGAAAATACAAAGCAGCAGACGTCCCTGCGGTGCTGAAGAATCAACCTTTGTATGAAACAGGCTTCATAGCCTTCAGCCTGTTTCTTTGCCGAATAAATTCTTTACGCAGGGTAACCGCAGAATATGTGAGCCGTTTTGCGCAGCAATAGGGGCATAATCAAAGTTAAGTTGCAGATTTGTATTTTCTCCTTTTCTTTTGATAAAACTTTTGCTTTTCCAAAGAAAATTTCAGACTGTCGACTTTTTCGACTTTCTTCTTTTTTCTTTAGTATAAAATAAAAAAAGTGACATTAACTGCCAAAAAAAATATTTTTCGAAAAAAATTACGAATGGCAGTAAATGTCACTTTTTTTGTTGTATTATAAATTCAGCGGGAGGTATCCCGAAAAAAATTGAAAGGAGAGGTTAATCCCATGGAAGAGAACAAAGAGTTTACAGCGGATGAATTTGAAGAAAAGACCGAACAAAACATCGAGGTCGAGAAGCTTAAGACTGCTCTGGAGACCCAGAAGCAGGATTATGAGTCCAAAATTCTCAGAATGATGTTGGACCATTCCGTGGAAACTGCCCTTATCAGGGCGGGGGCACGCTGCGTTAAGGCGGCTAAGGCGCTGATTGACGAGGATAAAATCCAAATCGAGGACAACAAGCGCATCAGCGGTATTGATGAGCAGATAAATGCCCTTAAGGCGGACAGCAAAACGGCGTTTTTGTTTGAGGACGGGGAGGTCGTTAAGACTATGGTGCCTCAGGAGGCTGCCGACAGACCTGCCGAACCTGAGGAACTCAGCTACGAGGGTTTTTGTGCCTTTTACGGCGATCAGCGTAAATAAGGTAAAAAATGCAAATCGACGCTTAACCTTGAATATGCGCCTATTGCTTTGCAAAACGGCTCACATATTCAGCGGTTAC